>JAUSHG010000019.1 GCA_030648695.1 bacterium
ACAACCTGATTGTAGAGCCGGGTCAGGAAGAGGACTGGGACCGCGGGGTATCAGAGGCCTTCATGAGCGGCCTGCAGATACAGACGCTCTACAATTCCAAACAAATCGGGCAATACAGTAACGGCAAAGCAGGAACCGATAACTATCTGCGGCAGGTAGCGGGAGCTGGTGGTGCGGGTTTAAGCTGGCAGAACATTATTCTCATTGGACTTTTCGGCTCGCTATTCATGTTGGTATCGGCCTTCGTCTTTTTTGCCGCCGCCATACTCTTTATCATACGCGCGATTGTCCTCATCATGCTCATGATTCTTTCACCCTTGGCGTTTGTGGCTTGGCTCCTGCCGGGGGCTTCGGGATTGGCGAGCAAGTGGTGGAGTACGCTCTGGAGCCAGGCATTCTTTGCGCCGCTCTACATGGCGCTTGCCTATGTAGTGATCTCCGCCATCAATTCCCCCGGATTTACCGGAGCGCTTGCCCGCGGAGCGGAGCAGAACGGCTTTGCCGCGAGTATTACCGGAACTGCAGCCGGTTCGGTCTCTATTATTTTCAACTTTGTCATTCTCATCGGCCTCATGATTGGCTGTGTCATTGTCGCCTCGGCTCTGGGAGCACACGGCAGCGGCATGGTCATGAATATGGGAGGCAAACTCAAAACAATGGGAATGGGTGCCATTGGAGGCGCAACAGGTCTTGCCGGCCGTTTTGCAGTGCGCGGATTTGGAACCGAAAGCTTTAAGGACTGGGCATTGAGAAAATCAGCAACCGCCAAAGAGAAAGCCGAGCAGGCATCCACTCCAGGAGCGCGAGCATCGCTCCTGGCGCAATCAGCCAGATGGAGTAAAGTGGCTAAAAGTAAAATCATACCTAATTTAAGCATCCGTAAGCTGGATGAAAACTGGGAGAGAACAGGTGGGATTTTGGGCGGGCGAGGCGCGATTGGCAGTATTCTTCGGGAACAAACGACTAAGCGAGCGGTGGACGCAAAATTCTTTGGAAGCAAATCCTCTACCGAAGCGTACGAGGAAAACGAAAAGCGTATTTCAAAATTGAAGGACACCGAATATGGGCAAGAAGCAGAAAACGGTGCTAAAAAGCTCAAAGACCTCAGGCACACGGAGCACGGATTGCAGGAAAACCTACATATAAAGCAAAAAGGGCTTGCAGATTCCAGAAAAAACCTCAAAGATGCAAAAACAGACAGTGAAAAAACTGATGCCAAAACGAAAGTAGACAAGGCGCAAGCAGGAGTAGAAGAGGCCAAACTGTTACTCAAAACGTTCAACGACGAACACGGCGCTGAAATTGAACAGGAAATGAAGAAAATCGCGACCGCTCTCGCCCGCATGTCTACCGAGGGCTTCCTTGAGATGCGAAAGGATTTCTACACCATTCCCGAAATCATGGATATTACGGTGCTCGGTGCTGACAAGTACAATGCGCTCATGGCAAGCGACCACTATACCAACCCTGAAAAGATTGAATATACCGAAGCGCGCATGGAACGTGTCAAGACACAGGCGGGACGCATAAGAGAAAAGAACGAATGGTATCTGGAAGACAAAAAATTCTGGAAAAAAGAGAAAAAGGAATGGGAAGAGCAAAGAAAGAAAATTGCAGAGCCCTTCATGGGTGCCTTTACTAGCGTTGACGCTGAAATCAAAGATACGGAGGGATTTATCAAGCAGGCACAGCAGGAACTTACTGAAGCAAAAACGCCCGAGGAAAAGAAAATTATTAACGAAAACATCGCATCAGCAAAAACTCTGCTTAGTGAAAAACGGGAAGCGCGGAAAGAGATAGAAAAAGTCGTGATGCCGCAGATTCAATCCCGAGAGGTGACTGCTGGTTTGATAGATGCAGGCGGAAAGAGCACTCTCCGCGAATCTCCAAAGCCGTCAAAATGGGACAATGACGAACTGCGGAAGGCCATGCGCAACATGAACGACCCGAAGGAAATCGTCAACTACTACCGTTATGCCCGCGAACTCATTGATATGCCCGCTTTCGTGCAGACCGTCAAACAGGGCATGTGGAGCAGAATCCGGGAAAGCGCGGAGGTTGACTCGTTTACCAAGGAAAAAATCCGTGTAGACAAGCGACTGTATCTGCAGGAAGCATCCGATTTCCAGTTTGGCCTTGACCCGGTCATGATGAAACGCTGGGAGAAAATAAATGCCGTTGCGGCGCAGAAGTTTCGGGATGCACTAAACGAATTCGTTCTGACACATAGTGAACAGGAGTACAAGGATACGTATTTCAGAGACGGAAAACTTAACAGGGACCTTACACTGGCGCTCCCCCCTAAGCTTCTTGAAGAATTCGGCGAGGGAAAAACGAGTGAAGAGGAGCGTGGACTGCGCTACAGCACCGGAAGTGAGCTTATGAAAGAGGTTTTGCAAAATCTCGCCAATGACGAGGCAACGCTTATGTCCGGAACCTTGCGCGACCTTCACTGGATAAAACGCGAGCTCAACCGCGGACTGTTCGGTGCTTTCAAGGATAGGGACCTTGATGTGAAGATTCCTGATATTGAGAAACTGACCAAGCACTTCTTCAACGCCATGGAGGGAAAGAGTGAAATAAGCGAAGGAAACCTGGACTTTATTATCTGGCTCGTCAATGAACGCGCCGGAAAAGAGTTTATACCTTACGACCAAATGAATGAGGAAGCGAGGGAGAGATGGGAAGCAATTAAAATCTGGGCAAAAAACCGAGATGACGCACAGCCGTCACGATTCAGAGATGACGAAGAAGCGTTTGCGGAGTTTGAGCGCAAAGGTGTTACATTTACAGATCGGAGAAATCCTTTTGCCGAACGGGGTCTCAAAAAGCGTAAA
>JAUSHG010000027.1 GCA_030648695.1 bacterium
AAGTCAAAAGTCAAAAGTTGCGTTTCAATGAGAGGTTTTACTCTCATTGAAACGCTCATTGCCATTGCCATTTTGCTCCTTGCCGTAACGGGACCGATGACTCTGGCGGAAAGGGGTCTTGCTTCGGCGGGAGTGGCCAAAATCGAGCTGACCGCGCTCTACCTCGGACAGGAGGCGCTGGAGTTTATACGCAATACCCGCGATGAGAATTTTCTGCGTGGCCGCGGCGGAGGACAAAACTGGCTGCAGGGGCTTGATGAATGCGCCACAGTGACCGGATGCGCGGTTGACCCGACCGCTTCGGGCGGCAACCGCATTGACCAGTGCAGTGCGGGTAATGACGACTGCCTCTTGTGGCAGCATCAGGGAGACGCCCCAAACGAGCGTCTCAAGGGTTTGTTCGGCCATCCGCGCGTTCGCGGCGGGAGTACGGCCAATTGGAAAATCACCTCCTATAAACGGAAGGTCTGCATTACGCGGGTAACCGATACGGCTCTCTGCGTAAATGACAGCGGAAACAATCTGCGCAATGAGCGCGAGGTGAAAGTGAATGTACTGCTTGACTGGACTGCCGGAGCGCTCGGCACCCGCAGTGCCGTGGTTACTACTACGATATTTAATTGGTATGACTCGCCGTAGGCGGCTACGCAACCATTAACTGTTAACCATTAACTATTAACAGAATATGAAGAACGCAAATCATGGATTTCGTTTCAGAGATTGGAACGTGTACAAAGATGGGAGGGTATTTCGGAAGTCCATCCATATTCTTGTGCGTAAGTTTCCCAAAGAGGAACTGTTTTCTTTGATTGACCAGATAAGCCGCGCACTTAACTCAATTTTGCTGAACATTGCTGAGGGTTCAAATAAAAATACAGATAAGGATATGGCATTATACGTAAATCGAGCACATTGTTCTCTGGATGAAGTGGTATCATGTCTTGACTGCGCTCTTGATGACGGATATATCACCCCTACTGAACACGAGGCCGCCCTTGCGCAAGCGGAGCATTTGGCCAAGCAGCTAAAAGCATTTACCGTTTTTCTCTCAAAAGGAAAGTCACTAACGAAACCATTTACTGTTAACCGTTAACTATTAACAGAAAGCCATGTTCCGTTCCCTTGTCAAAAGTCAACAGTTAAAAGTTAAAAGTTTACAAAAGGGTTTTACCCTCTTGTTTGCCGTTCTTGTGGGGAGCCTTCTGTTTTCCATCGGCATTGCGATTGCGCACGTGGCGGTGCGGGAGATTATTCTCTCCGCCACCGCCAAAGGTTCCGAGGGAGCGTTTTACGCCGCGGACGGCGGAGCCGAGTGCGCGCTGTATTGGGATTTGGAAATGGCGGGAACGTTTCCCATGACGAGCGCATCGCCGCGGCCACGAAATACGATTGTGTGCGGAGGCGTTTCGGTCCCGCTTACATTCGTATCGTCAAATGCCGTAGCCGCTACCACGACCTTCAGTGCGCCGTTTTATTCCTCCTGCACCGAGGTGCTGGTGGCTAAAGGCGCTCCGCAGGGGGGCAGCCGCGAATATACGGTGATTGAATCGCGCGGCCGCAACATCTGCGGCACCAATGAAAATCCGGCCCGCGTGGAGCGCGCCCTTCGGGTGCGATATTAGCAGTTTGTTAGCTGGTAGCTTCTTAGCTTATTAGGAAATGACTTGCTAAAAAGCTAATCAGCTAATAAGCTAAAAAGCTATGTCCCAAGCTCCCAAAGAAATCAAAGAGCGGGTGGAGAAACTCAAACAAACCATTGACCACCACCGCTACCTCTATCACGTGCTGGACCGTGAAGAGATTTCTCCTGAAGCGCTGGATTCGCTCAAACATGAGCTTGTACAGTTGGAGGAAGCATATCCCAAGCTCCGCACTCCTGATTCTCCCTCACTGCGGGTGGGTGGCACACCGCTTCCGGAGTTTAAAAAGGTTAAGCACGAAGCGGCGCAGTGGTCGTTTAATGATGCATTTTCGGAAGATGAAATCCGCGCTTTTGACGAGCGGGTGAAGCGATTTTTAAAACAAAAGACCGGCAAGGAACTTTCGCCCACTTATGCTACGGAACTGAAAATTGACGGACTCAAGGTCGTACTCACCTACAAAAAAGGAGTGCTCGTCACTGCCGCCACCCGCGGAAACGGGGAGGTCGGGGAGAATGTCACTGCCAATGTCCGCACCATTGAATCCGTGCCGCTCAAACTTCCGGAGCAAATTGACGCAATCGTGGAAGGCGAAGTGTGGCTCGGCAAAAAAGAGCTTAAGCGCATCAATGCGGAGCGGGCGAAAAACGGAAACGGGGAGGAGCAGTTTGCAAATCCCCGCAACGCCGCCGCCGGCTCTATTCGGCAACTTGACCCGAAAATCGCCGCCTTGCGACGATTAGATACCTTCATCTATGACATTGCACAAATGGAGGGGACACTTCCCTCGCGCCAGTTTGAGGAACTCAAATTGCTTTCCACACTCCACTTTAAGGTCAATCCGCATTTCAAACACTGCAAGACGATTGACGAGGTGATTGCCTTTTGGAAAGAGTGGGAGAAGAAACGCGACCGCGAGGACTATCTGCTTGATGGAGTGGTGGTCAAGGTGGATGAAAAAGAGTATCAGGACATCCTTGGTTACACCGGCAAGGCGCCGCGCTTCGGTATCGCGATTAAGTTCGCTCCCGAGGAAGTAACGACACAACTTTTGGATATTATCTTTCAGGTGGGACGCACCGGAGTTATTACTCCCGTGGCGGTGCTTACCCCCGTGCCGGTAGCGGGCTCCACCGTCTCGCGCGCGACACTGCACAACGAGGACTACATTAAGACGCTTGATGTACGCCTCGGGGACACGGTCGTCTTGCGCAAAGCGGGGGATGTGATTCCGGAGATTGTTTCAGTGGTGAAGGATATGCGTACCGGCAAAGAAAAGCCCTTTAAGTGGCCGATGCACATTCCCGAATGCGGCGGAGACGGGCGTATTGAGCGAATCCCCGGCGAGGCGGCATGGCGGTGTGTCGTGCGCGAATCGGGAAGCATCTTGCGCCGGCGTCTGTATCACTTCACGAGCAAGCGCTGTCTTGATATTGAGGGGCTGGGTCCCAAGAACATTGATGCACTTTTGGAGAATGGACTTATCAGTACTTACGCGGACATTTTCCGGCTCAAGCGCGAGGAATTGCTCGCACTTCCGCGCTTTGCGGACATAAGCGCCGGCAAGCTCCTGTCTTCTATTGAGAGGCGCCGCCGCGTGCCGCTTGACCGATTGCTCGCGGGGCTCTCTATTCCTCAGGTAGGAGAGGAAACCTCCCGTGATTTGGCGAATCACTTCAGGAATATAGAAAAAATCCGCAGTGCTTCGTTTGAGGAACTGGAGAAAATAGAGGGAGTGGGTCCCATTGTGGGGAAGGCCGTGGTGGATTGGTTTGCAGAGCGCAAAAACGAAAAACTCCTTGATGATTTGCTCTCCGAAATCAAGATAGAGAATCCCAAAAAAGAAGAAGGCGTCTTGCCGCTTGCAGGAAAGACCTTTGTAGTTACCGGAACTCTGGAGACACTGTCGCGGGAAGAGGCCGAGGCGCGCATCCGTGCTCTCGGAGGCAAGGCGGGAAGTTCGGTGTCCGCAAAGACCGATTTTGTGGTGGCAGGTGAAAATGCCGGTTCGAAATATGAGAAGGCGAAAGAATTGGGGGTGGAAATTCTAAACGAAGCGCAGTTTCGAGACTTGTTAAATATATAAAAAGAGCGGCCTCACCATTGAGGCCGCCCCGGGTTACGCAGAGCGCTAGTTACTCTTGGGCCAAACATCCCCGAGAGTTCCTGTTATAGAGAACCGCGGAACGTGAAGAACCTTGCCGGCGACGCGATCTTTCTGTTTACCTCCGCCTGTATGCGGCGGGACAGTGCTCGCGCAGATGCGATGAGATACGAAACGCGAGCCCTGCGTCGAAGGAAGAAATGCCGATTTTGCCTTTTCATTTTTTCTGTGGTTCATCAGTTCTCCTTTCGGGCGGAACGCTGTTTCCTGAGGTATTCTCGCCATTTCCTCCGCTCGTATTTGTGGTATCCACGATTTTTGAGAAACTTGGGGGGAATGCACAAAACGAATCCGTCGAAGGTCAGTTCCATAATACAGGTGTCTAAGTGTTGAGTTGCAATGAGCACGTATCGGCAAGACGCCGAAGGTGTCCATAGTAGAAAATATCCTTTTCTTTCCCTCATGTCAATCAACAGCGGCCTGTGGATATGCTACGATACTCACTATCATGGTGACAGAAACAGATATAGAGAAGCTCGCCCTGCTTGCCCGTGTGGCGCTCTCGGAGCAGGAAAAAGAGAAACTGCGCACGGATGTGGAGGCGATTTTGGAGTATGTTTCCGACATTCGCAAGGTTTCGGGAGGAGAGGAGCGTGCCGTGCCGTCTTTGGTAAATGTGATGCGCGAAGACGGGACCCCGCATGAAGGAGGGGTGCACACCGAGACACTCCTTTCACTGGCGCCCAAGCGGGAAGGACAATACGTTCGCGTCAAGAAGATACTTTGACGTAATTTTCAATTATCAATTTCCAATTTTCAAAGAGTATCCAATTCAGAATTAGAAGTCGGCCATTGATTGAGAATTGAGACTTGATAATTGTGGTATTCAAAATACTAAGCCAATGTCCATCAACCTTTCAGAACTTACAATTGCCACTGCACGCCGTCATTTGGCAAACGGTGATTTTACCGCCGTGGAGCTTGCACAGTCATATCTCGCGGAGATAGAAAAAAAGAACAAGAACCTCAATGCCTACCGCGAAGTGTTTGACGACGTGCTGGAACAAGCCAAAGGAGCGGACAAAAAACTTCCCAACTTCAGAACTTCCAAACTTCCAAACTTATGTGGGATACCGATTGCGCTCAAAGACGTCATCATGCTTGCGGGGAAGCGCGCCGGCGCCTGTTCCAAAATTTTGGAAGGATATGTTTCTCCGTATGATGCCACCGCTGTCTCAAAACTTAAAGTTGCCGGTGCTATTTTTCTGGGACGCACCAACATGGATGAGTTTGCAATGGGAAGCTCTACGGAAAATTACGCCTACGGTGTTACCAAAAATCCATTTGATGAAAGCAGGGTTGCGGGCGGCTCTTCGGGAGGGAGTGCGGCGGCGGTGGCGGGGAATATGTCTCTTGCCGCACTTGGGTCCGATACCGGCGGTTCGGTGCGCCAGCCCGCCTCTCTTTGCGGTGTTGTGGGACTCAAACCGACCTACGGCAGTGTTTCGCGCTTCGGTCTCATGGCTATGAGTTCATCACTTGATGTCATTGGTCCGTTTACCAAAACGGTGGAAGATGCAGAGTTGCTGTTTGACGCAATCAAGGGAAAAGACCCGATGGACAGCACCTCCGTAGAAGTTTCAAGTTCAAAGTTACAAGTTAAAAGTTTGCGGATAGGGATTCCGACCATGATTCGGGAGACCGAAGGGATTGACCCGGATGTGCGAAAGAATTTTGAGGACTGTTTGAAACAATTCAGGGACGCGGGACATACCGTGAAGGAAATAGAATTGCCGACTATGCACTACGCGCTTCCGGTCTACTACGTCATCATGCCGGCGGAAGTGTCTACCAACCTTGCCCGTTTTGACGGCGTAAAATACGGACTGCATGTCTCCGGCAAAAATCTGCTTGAGGATTATGTGCAGACACGCGGGACAGGGTTCGGTATGGAAGCGAGGCGCAGAATTCTTCTCGGCACCTATGTGCTCTCAAGCGGCTACTATGACGCCTACTACGCGCAGGCGGTGAGAGTGCGCGCGAAGATTGAGCAAGAGCTTCGGGACGTTTTTGCGGGAGTGGACTGTATTGCAACTCCCACGTCTCCCACTCCGGCGTTTAAAATCGGGGAGAAGGCGGATGACCCGCTCCAGATGTATCTTGCCGACATTTTCACGGTGGTAGCTAACATCGCGGGTATTCCGGCCATCTCTATTCCAAGCGGCACAGCAATGCGGGAAGGGAAGCAACTACCGCTTGGCCTGCAACTTATGGCCGCGCACGGGCGGGAAGATGTGCTGTTTGAGGCAGGGAAGGAGTTTGAGAAACTGCGTGATAATAGGGGTGGTGTATAATGAATGTGTCTTTTAAAATAATTTCTAATTACCTAATTCACCTAATTTCTAATTGACAGTCCTCTGTCATCCCCGCGAAAGCGGGGAACCAGATTGAGCAGAGAACCCTGGATTCCCGCCTTCGCGGGAACGACAGAGTCGTTTTATTAGGTGAATTATGGTTCAACTTCGTTCACCATCTTGAGCCTGTCGAAAGAGAAATTAGATGAATTAGTTGAATTTATGTCCCCTGCTCCCAACGCTGTTTTTGATACTATTGCGCTCGTCACCTCCGGCACCTGGTGGGCGCCTTTTTTGGCGGGCACTATGTCGTTTATTGATTCACTGCGTCCGTACTCCATCGTGTTCTCGCTTTTGTTTTTTACCGGCATTGTGTATTGCTTTCTTCGGATAGAGCGTATCGTGGAGGAAACGTATCATGCAGATGTCCCACATGAGGGGCACGGAAGCGAAGCGAACCACATTTCCGTCCCTTCGGCGGAAAACCCTCTGCAAAAGCGTTTTGAGCGGATTAAGTCGCATATGGAATCAGAGAAAGAAAGTGACTGGCGGTTGGCGGTACTTGAAGCGGATGTGATGCTTGATGAAATGATTTCCGGCATGGGGTATAGGGGGGATTCGCTCGGGGAGAAGCTCAAGGCCATAGAAAAAAGTGATTTTACGACCTTGGAGAAGGCGTGGGAGGCGCATGTGATACGCAACCGCATTGCACATGAAGGAGCACTGTTTCCGCTGACACACCGCGAGGCCAGACGGGTCATTGGACTCTATGAAGAGGTGTTTAAGGAATTTCAATATATATAGCCTTCTCCTCTCCCCCTCAGTTGAGGGGGAGAACTAAAGAGGGGGTGATGTGCCGCTTTGCTATTTCCAGTTTTTTAAGGTAAAGTATTGCCTTACCGCGGGGTGGAGTAACAGTAACTCGCAAGGCTCATAACCTTGAGATTCTGGGTGCGATTCCCAGCCCCGCAACAAGGGAATCGTGGAGGGGGTCGGGGAACAGGGACGTTTCCCGTGGAGGAAAGTACTGAAAACCGAGAGGTTGTCAGAAGCCGGGCGCGGCGCTTCCCAGCCCCGCAACAAGAAAAAAACAATCCGCTGCGGCGGATTGTTTTGGTAAGAGCCGTGTATTATAGTAAATTGACGCCGGTGTAGTTCAACAGTAGAACGAGGGACTCATAAACCCTAAAAAATGGTGCGACTCCATTCACCGGCACCACATTGTTTTTAAGGTCGGAAACCGGCACGGATACTCATCCACAGGTTGCGCACCGCTTTTCCCCAGATTTTGTATGGCCCTTTCGCGCAAAGGGTTTTTCGGATTATTTTGAGGTTAAGCCGAAGAATGCTATATTTAAAAAGTAATTCGCGAAGTGCATTCACGAGTTACCGTTAGAAGCTTTCAGATGAGTGATATCGCGGACGGCATCTGGGAATAACCCAAACTAGTATGTCTAAAAACGCAGCAGATGCTACTACCCCCGCCACTCCGGCAGGAGGCAGCGACAAGACGGGGATGGGAAGTGACCGATCCGGAGGCCAAAGCACCCGTTAGTACTGTTTAAGATTCAGCATTGGTGATTTTTGTAAAAATTAAGATACTCTTGTGTCAAACCGCTCCGACTTTAGTCGGAGCGGTTTGTTATTTGTTATTAACCATAAAATTTGCTACATTTTTGGAGTTGCGCCCGTGGTGTAGCCTGGTAACACGTTCCCCTGTCACGGGAAAGATCACCGGTTCAAATCCGGCCGGGCGCGCAGTAAGGGACGAAGAGACGCGAAAGCGTCTTTTTGTCTTTGTGGGGACGGATTATTTTCCAGTTCAAACGCCTTAACTTGAGCAAGTAGGGCAGGGTACCGATTTATCGGAGAAGGATTCTAAACCATCTCTCGTCCGCGATTTATTGGTATACTCAACATCTCTATGTTCAAAGAATTTTGGGAAAAGAAAAAGGGGTTAATTGAGTGCACAGGTTTCCTCGTAACCATAGGTGCTCTTTTTCTGAACATTCCATTACCCGA
>JAUSHG010000062.1 GCA_030648695.1 bacterium
AGGCGAGAACATATCGGTAACGGTTTCTGTAAACAGTCAGGGCAACTCTATCAACACTGTAAGCGGCAAGGTGGTGGTGCCTTCCACGTTTTCTATTCGCGAGGTGCGGCATGGGAATTCGGTGATTTCCCTGTGGGTGGAGCAGCCGAAAATCCAGCCGGATAACACCGTTACTTTTGCCGGAGGTATTCCCGGAGGTTTTAACTCAACCGGTCCTTTGTTTACATTGTATGTGAGCAAGGCAAGCGCGGGGGAAGGTACGGTGCGTTTAAGTGATGTCAAGGTACTGCTCAATGACGGGTTGGGTACCGAGGCGGCTGCCACCATGGGCAGCCTCTCTCTAACGATTAAGGCCGCTGCCGCCAAACCCGCGCCCGCGCCGGCAACCAAACCAAAAGCAACTACAGAACAACCAAAAGCGGCGGAACAGACGCCGCTTCCGAAAGATGAGGTGGCGCCGGAGGCGTTTGCCCCGCTCATTTCGCGGCATGAAAGTATCGCGGAGAATAAATACTTTGTTTCGTTCTTTGCGGTAGATAAGGACAGCGGAATAGACCGCTACGAAGTGCGTGAAGGATATCGTATGCCGCCTTTTAGCGGTGGTTTTGGGTGGAGCGAGTGGGAGAAAGCGAAGACGCCCTATGTACTCAAGCGCCAGATACTCCCTACAGAAGTGCAGGTTCGCGCGTTTGACGGAAAGAGCAATGTGGCGGAGGGAGCTACAAAAAAGCCGCTCTCGCCGGGGCTTACCGTACTACTTACACTTGTACTTATGGGCCTTGCGGCATTATCCACATATGTTAGATTGCGTCGTCGCCCGAGCCGGAAAAGATGATAAGATACACAAAGTACCACTAATGAAATTGCACCAAACACCACGAAGGAAAAACACACGAAGCGCCGCTAAGTTTTGGTGGCTATTAGTGCTACCTTTTTTCGTGGTACTTAGTGCAGCGCCGCTTAGAGCGGCTGCACAGGCGACCCTGTTTGTGTCGCCTTCCGCAGGAACGTACAAAGTGGGAGAGCGCTTTTCCGTTCTGGTAAATGTTAATACCGGAGGGGAGGCCATCAACGCCGCTTCAGGCCAGCTCAATTTTGACAACAGCCGTCTGGAAGTCGTCTCTTTGGGATACAGCAGTTCCATTTTCAATCTCTGGACGACCCAGCCGAGTTACTCAAACGCCGGCGGTACTGTTCAGTTCTCCGGCGGACTTCCGAGTCCCGGATTTACCGGAGCGTCGGGAGCGATTGTGCGCGTCACGTTTCGCCCGAAAGCAAACGGGCAGGCGCCGCTGACATTCGTATCCGGTTCGGTGCTCGCCAATGACGGAGCCGGCACCAACATCGCCGATTCATTGAAAGGTGCTCTGTTTACCGTTATTGCCGTACCAGTAACGCCGGTGTCCGAGTCAAAACCAGTGCAGAAAATCGAGTCGCCTACGCAAGCCGACGTGGTGGAAGCACAAGCACCGATTGAAGCACCCAGCATCACCGAGTGGCCCAAACAACTCGCAAGCGGAGAAACGCTTGTCGTTAAGGGGTTGGGGTTGCCGCTCTCCAAAATAATCATTGCCGTACAGAAAGGAGAGGGGGAGCCGGTGCGCGCCGAAATATTTTCGGGACATGATGGACATTTCTCCTTTACCCACCGTGAGCCGGTTAAGGCGGGATTCTATCGTGTCTGGGCGCGTAACGTAAGTTTGGAAGGGGTGGCGAGCCCCCCGTCAGAAATGGCGTCGCTTGAAGTCGTGGAACCGACATTCTTTCGCATAGGGTCTGTTGCCATTAATTACGCTTCCATGGCGGTCACCCTGCTTGCGCTCATTGTCCTGCTTGTATTGCTCCTTGCATTTCTGTGGTGGAAAGTGCGCGGCTGGCAGAAAAAGCAGGGCAAAGAAATAGGGGAGGCGGAGGCCGTAGTGCATGGCGCGTTTGATACGCTCAAAGACGGACTTACCAAATATATTTCCTATCTCGCGGAGGCGAAAAATCCGGCCAGTTTGAAACGCCGCGAGGCCAAAACAAGAGAAGAGGTACGCGGGGAGCTTGAAGAAATGGAGGAAAAGATTGAAAAGGAGATAAAGGATATCAAGAAGGCGGGATAGAAGCACGCAAAACTGACGCAAAACAACAACGCAAAACAGACGCCAAACAGCCCAACCCGCCGCGGCGGGTTGGGCTGTTTACTATGGCTCTACTAAGCCGTCTGATGTTACAAGGTCGGACCTTGTAAGGTTAGCCACGGTTAGAGAAGGCAAGGGCAAGAGCGGCGAGAGCAAGCGAGATATCGCGGAAGAGCACATCAAGCTGGTTCCAGTTGAAGTACACAATGCTCCCGAGAAACACTGCGGCAAGAAGAGAGGGGATGAAGATTTTCCATCCTGAAAGAATCCAGAGTGCGAGAATAATATGCACTCCCGAAAGAAGCAGGAGAAGGTTTGCTTCTCCCAACGGAAGAGTGTGCACAAAGGAGGGAATATAGCCGACCCAGTTGCCGGGGTTGGTCCAAAATCCGTAGGCAGGATAGAGGAAGGCGAAAGCCAGCGCTATTCGCAAAAGTAAGTTTGATGCTTTGCTCATGGTAGTAGCTCTTTCTTTCCGTTTGAATTTCTAATTGTCTAATTTCTCTTTCGACAGGCTCAAGATGGTGAACGAAGTTGAACCATAATTCACCTAATAAAACGACTTGTCGTTCCCGCGAAAGCGGGAATCCAGACACTCTGGTTCCCCGCCTGCGCGGGGATGACAGAGGACTGTCAA
>JAUSHG010000030.1 GCA_030648695.1 bacterium
TTAATGGTCAATAGTCAATGGTTGTACACCTACCTGTTCTTTTACAAGAAGTCGTTCTGGGCTTAGACCCGAAGCCCGGAGAAACAATTCTGGACGGCACGGTTGGCGGCGGGGGACACAGCGAGGCGCTCTGCAGAAAAATGGAGGGAAAAGGAACGTTCGTATGCATGGACGCTGATGCAGATGCCATTGCGCGAAGTCGCGAGAGATTAACTCCGCCAGCTGGCGGATGTGCATGCGAGTTTCATTTCGTTCCGAAAAACTTTCGCTTTTTGGATGAAGCGCTCGCGTCGGTCGGGATAACAGAGATTCATCGTGCGCTCTTTGATTTAGGACTTTCCAGTTTTGCACTGGAAGAGAGCGGACGGGGATTCTCGTTTCAGAAAGATGAGCCACTCCTGATGACCTTTGCGAAAATCCCTCCCCCTGCGGGTACTCCCTTTACAAAAGGGAGAACCGAATCGGAAACATTGACGGCATACGAGATTGTAAATACATGGAGTCAGGAGGACATTGAAAAAATACTTCGGGAGTTTGGGGAGGAGTGGCAGGCGCGGCGGATTGCAGGGGCACTCATCACGGCGCGGAAAGTGTCGCCGATTGTAAGCACAGCAGTACTTGCGGAAATCATTGAAAAAGCAATAAGAAGGCGCGGCAGAATTCATCCGGCCACCAAAACCTTTCAAGCCCTGCGCATAGCGGTTAATGACGAATACGGGGCCTTGAAAGAAGCATTGCCTAAAGCATGGGAGCGGTTGGCAAAGGGCGGGCGGCTCGCAGTTATTTCTTTCCAGAGCGGGGAGGACCGCATAGTCAAACAGCAATTCAGGGCGTGGGCAGATGAGGAGAAGGGTGCGCGCATCACCAAGAAGCCGATAGTGGCAGGAGAAGAGGAGCGGAAGGGTAATCCTCGGGCGCGAAGCGCCAAACTCCGCATCATTGAGAAGAAGTAGATACGAGAAGCGAGATTCGAGAATCGAGACAAGTCAAAAAGCTTCTGGTCTCGGCTCCCGCTTCTCGGCTCTCGACTCTAGGAAATCATATGAGAAAAATAGTGCAAAACAACATAGAAAGAATTGACAACCACCGGCAGTGGCTGTTTTGGGTGTTTGCCTCCATATTCTTCCTGTTTTCAGCGCTGTATGTCTATTTTGTCAATACGACCACACTAAACGGCGTGCGCTGGCGCGAGGCGGAGGGAAAGAGCGAAGCACTCTCGGCGCGCATGGCTTCCCTTGAAACCACGTATCTTTCTCAAAAACGAAAGGTAACTCTCACCGCGGCCTATACACTGGGATTTGAAGAGGCAAGAGGAGTGCGTTTTGTTACGCAGAAGACGCTTGGTGTTGTTTCCTTAAACAACGAGTTGTAACATCCATTATCCTAAACATTCCTATCTTGCATGGTGTTTTGTGTGTGTGTCTTGGAAAGCGCGGCGGATAGTAAGCGATATGTTGGCTCTACCAACAATCTTAAGCGTCGTTTAGCCGAGCATCAGGACGGCTTGGTTTTTTCAACCAAGTATCGGAAACCGCTAAAACTGGTTTATTTTGAAGGGTGTACTGAAGAGAGAGATGCTAGGCGGCGTGAACAATATCTCAAAAGTACCAAAGGACGCCGGTTTCTTGCCAAGCGCTTGATGGAATATTATCGAAAAAAGCAGAAGTTGATTGGAACGATAGGAACATTGTAGGGTTATACCCCGTACCACAATTTTTTCTTTGTACATTTTGTATGCTTAAATCACTGTAGTATCATATCTCCTCTAAAGATAAATACTCAACAATTGTGGTACGGGGTATAATGACATAATGAGTGTTGATTTTGCCCCTCGTCTGCGCCTCATCACGGTACTGTGCATCCTCGCCGCTTTTTTGCTGGTCGGAAAGCTGTACCTCCTGCAGATTGTGCACGGCAGTGAATATCGCGAGAAGGCAAAACGGCAGTATACGGTACCGCAGGAAAATCTTTTTGACCGCGGCACCATATTTTTTGAGACACGGAACGGGATTGCGGTAACCGCCGCCGGCGTGAAGACCGGCTTTATTTTGGCAATTCGGCCGAAAGAAGTTACAGACGCGGAAGGCACCTATGTAGCGCTCTCCACACACATGGAGCTTTCCCGCGAAGAATTTCTGCGAAAGGCGGGGAAGAAGGACGACCCGTATGAGGAAATCGCGCGCCGCATTGCTCCCGAGGTTGCAGAAAAACTGGAAGCAGCCAATCTCCCCGGTGTACAGCTGTACAAAGACCGTTGGCGTTTTTATCCCGGAGGCGGGCTTGCCGCGCACGCGCTCGGTTTTGTGGGGTGGCAGGGAGATGTGCAGGCCGGACGCTATGGACTTGAGCGCTACTACGATGATGTGCTCTCGCGTGACGGGGAAACACTGTATCGCAATTTCTTCGCGGAGATTTTTTCGGATATGAAGCGCACCGTGGAGTACGGCGGCACGGGTGATGTGATTACCGGCATTGAGCCGACCGTGGAGCAGTTTTTGGAGAATGAACTCCGGGAAGTGCGTACGAAGTTTAAGGCGGTGCGAGCCGGAGGCATCATTATGGACCCGTATACAGGAGGCATCTACGCCATGGCGACTTCGCCGTCATTTGACCCGAATGAGTTTGGCCGCGAACGCGACCCCGCCGTCTATACCAATTCACTGGTGGAGCACGTGTATGAGGTGGGCTCAATCATGAAGCCCCTGACTCTCGCCGCGGGGTTGGACGCCGGAGTGATTACCGCCACCACGACGTATTATGACGCGGGGTTTCTGACCCTCAATACCGAAACCATCACGAACTTTGACGGCAAGGGGCGCGGGCGGGTCAACATGCAGGAGGTGCTCAATCAGTCCTTAAATACCGGCGCCGCCACCGTGGCGCTGAAACTTGGGCGCGACCGCTTTGTGGAATACTTCACGTCGTTTGGTTTCGGCGAGGAAACCGGCATAGACCTCCCGAATGAAGTCGCGGGGCTCGTGAAGAACCTCGAGGGAGGCCGCGACATTGAGCTTGCCACCGCTTCCTACGGGCAGGGCATTGCGCTCACTCCGATTCAGACCGTCCGGGCGCTCGCGAGTTTGGGGAACGGCGGATTCCTGCCCGCTCCACACCTTGCAAAGCAGATTAAATACCGTGTCGGCGTATCGCGCTCGGTGGGAGGATTTTCCAAAAAGCAGGTGTTTAGTAAGGAGACCTCGGAAGAGATTACGCGCATGCTTGTGGAGGTGGTGGACAAGGCGCTTCGCGGCGGCGCGGACAAATTTGCGCACTACAGCATTGCCGCGAAAACCGGCACCGCGCTTCTTGCGAGGGAAGGGGGGAGGGGCTACTATGATGACCGGTTTCTCCACTCATTCTTCGGGTATTTTCCGGCCTACAATCCGCGCTTTATTATCTTTTTGTACCTGCTTGACCCGCAGGGGGTTACCTTTGCCTCGCACACGCTTCCGGACCCGTTTTTCAGCACCGTGAAGTTTTTGATTAATTATTATGAAATTCCTCCCGACCGCTAGGGCGGTCGGAACCGTTAACCTTTAACTTTTGACTGTTAACAGTTAAGAGTTAATAGTTAAAAGTTCAAGATGAAATCTTTTTTCAAATCCATCATCATCCGGCTCCTCACGTGGGAGGCCAAACTGGTTCTGCGCAAGTACAAGCCGCACATCGTGGCCATTACCGGCACGGTGGGCAAGACCACGACCAAAGACGCCGTCTATGAGGCGCTTACGCCGTTTGTATCGGTGCGCAAGAACGAGAAGAGCTTCAACAGTACGTTTGGTGTGCCGCTCACTATTCTGGGGCTTGAAAGCGCGTACGGAAATCCTCTGCTCTGGATACGCAATGTGATTCAGGGCTTATTCGTACTCCTCCCTTTCAACTTTCAACTTCAAACTAAAAACTACCCAGAGTGGCTCGTATTGGAGGTTGGGGTGGGGGAACCGGGGGATATCCAGCAGTTTGAGAAGTGGCTTCCTCTTGATGTCGCGGTGTTTACACGCTTCGCACGAATGCCGGTGCATGTAGAGTATTTCACATCTCCGGAAGCGGTGTTTGAGGAAAAAAAGATTCTGCTTCGTATGCTCAAAAAGGACGGTGTATTGGTGCTCAATGCCGATGATGCCGCAGTGAGGGATTTGAAAAATCTTAAACCCTCTCCCCCCTCTGCCCCTTTTCAAAGGGGAAGTGCCGAGTCCGCGAGGCGAAGGGGTTCTGAAGGGGGAGATAGAGGGGGAGTCATAACCTTCGGCACATCCCCCTTAGGAAAGGGGGCTGCCTTGGGGGGTTGTGATGTATGCGGCAATGGGTATGCGGTGGTCTACGACAGCGCCTCCACATTTCCCAAGGGCGGTTCTTTTACGATTGAAACACAAGGTAAACGATTTCCCATCACCGTGCGCGGCGTAGTTGGAGAACATTTGATGCATCCGATTCTTGCCGCGGTTGCCGTAGCAGTGGCGCTCGGGTTTGATGTGCCGCGCGCAGTTGAGAATTTACAGCAGTTTATGCCGCCCGCTGGCCGCATGCGGCTTCTGCAGGGGAGGGGCGGCACACTTCTTATTGATGATTCATATAACGCATCACCCATTGCTGTCTCCGAGGGACTGCGAACACTCGCGGGGCTTAAAAGCTCGGGGCGTAAGATTGCAGTGCTGGGGGATATGGCCGAGCTTGGAGCGCATTCTGCGGATGAACATGTGAAGGCAGGTGCGCTTGTTGCAAAGTCCGCGGGGGAATTGATTGCGGTTGGTGAATTTGCTCTGCAGTATGTACTTGGCGCGCAGGAAGCCGGAATGGGGAAAGAGCACATCATGCTCTGTCAGAACAGCAGGGAGGCAGGGGAGACGCTTGCGGAGATGCTTGCGAAAGGAGACGTGGCGCTTATCAAGGGCTCGGCGCGCATGCACATGGAACGTACGGTGGAGAAAGTGATGGCACAGCCGGAGCGCGCCAAAGAGCTTTTGGTGCGGCAGGAGAAGTCATGGCGTTTCCGTTAAGTTGTTGACCTGCGAGGATGGCGTCTTTAATTCTGGGAAATAAAAAACCCACCGCAAAGTGCAGTGGGGTGGTTTTCCGAGTTGAGGGGTGTTGTCCTAATATTTCCCGACGCCGGGACCCGCGGGACTGTGATAGCTCACCCCGTGGTCGCCCGTGCCATGGTCGTTCAGGACCTCCTGAAGGATCGCAAATTCGCCCCAGATTACAGGGCCAATCTCCGTTCCCGACGAATCAAGCCAGACGGATCCGACCTTGGTGGCGTCGGCCGGGACCGCCACGATTTTGACGAAGTAGTTCCAGGAGACTTCTTCACCGGCTACCACATACTCGCCTGACTGATGATTACTTAGCCATGCACCAGAGCCAACGTAGGTCGGATATCCGTAGTGCCTGTCCAGTTTTCCGTCGCCGTCCCGGTCTTGGTTACTCAACCAGGCTTCATTCCATTTCATGGCCAGCTGGTCGTTCCGATACGGCCAGGCCCAATGGGAGGCCGCCCCCGGATTTGCCGCAAGATACGTCGCGTCGTCCCCAGTGTAGGGAGGGAACCCGGCGCCATTGGCGTAGGAGTTAAAATATGACCCATTGAACGAATGGGACTGGTAATTGTATCCATAGGGGTCCACTCCAAGCGGAATCGCCTGGCCGGCAAGATATGAGCCGGGACTGTACGTGATTACCTTATCCTTGAGTGTTGCGGCATTAGCCGAGCCAAACATGAGGAGGGCCACCACTGAGAGATAACCGATCAATAATTTTCTCATTGTTTTTTCTGTTTTCTTGTTTTTGCCCGCAACCCAATTCACTAGATTAGTTTATTTAAGGAGCGAACTGCAGGAAAGAGTAGCATATACTACGGCATTATGCACTACGGCCCAATGGGGTCTGATCCCGTTTGGTCGTTGAATGTCTGAAGGAAACGATGACCTCACGGGGAACCGTCGAGTACGGCTTTCGATTCCCCGCGGGGACCGCGAATACGCTTATCGACCGCTACTCGGTCAGTACAGGTTTCCCATTTCCTTACACCTTCGGTGCTCGGAAATAAGGGAGAACCTTTTCGATTCCCCGCCGTCCCGCAGCAGTGCGGGACTTGAGGTCATTGAACAAAAACGGCCGCCAAAAGGCGGACGCGTTTTTGCACCAATGACCTCACGGGGAACCGCCGGGTACGGCTTTCGGTCACTGATAATTTGTTCGCCGCCGCTCACAAATTTCCGCGATTCTTACAGAATCTGTACACCTTTCGCATTTGAAGACAAACGCTCAAGGTCTTGCGAAGCTCCAAGTATTCGCTTCTCACCCAACTCGCGACCCGTTCTGCTGAACGGGTGCCCGCTCCGTCTTTCGATTCCCCGCGAGGTTGAAAAATTATAAACAAAAACAGAGCTTCCGCTCTGTTTTTGGTAATTTTTGAAGAAATACTATCCTTTGCTCGAACCTTTTTCAAGAGCCAAGAATGACCTCTCGTGCCTCGCCGACTCGGCACTCAACGCCTCGAAGACTCGGCGTTCCCGCCCCCGC
>JAUSHG010000043.1 GCA_030648695.1 bacterium
TCGGCTTTGGTTTTGTGAAGCGCACTCACTGGGTTGGAGTAACTTCATGGTTGGCTACTGCAATTTTGCTATTCAGCATGGCGAATTTGGGTATAACACAAAAATTCATGGCCATAGCCATTATACTTGCAACCCCAGTAACCTTTGTGTGCGTAATTTCAGGGGTTCTCTATGTAATTTTTCAGCGTTTTTTCTCGGGAAGATTTTTCCATTACATTTATTCTACTTTGTTGTTAGTATTCGTGTTAATTTCAATTATAGTCAGCGGTCTGTCTGCAAATAATCTCCTTCAGAAAGCGTCTCTGTCTCTTGAAAATCAAGACATTGAAACCACAACTGCGGATTGGAAAACCTATCATGATGTTCACGCGGTTTCAGCTTTTGAATTTAGAGCTCCTAGAGAACTAAACATGGGAAAAGTGGGTCCAGGAGGAGGAGTAGCTTATGACGCCAATAATCATGCCTTCCTCTTTATTGTCTCCTGTGGATATCCCAACGAGTCTGTTGTAGGAGACGGTCTCATTTCTGTTGACGGTTTTCCAGCTTTTATAGTAGAAGAAGATTTAAAACATACGGTTGGATATTCATACCAATATTTAGCAAAAGTATTCACTACCCCTAAAGGCACATGTGATATTTCATTATTAATTAACAGTAGCTTGGACCGAGCAGTTATGCGGAAGATGTTTGAAAGTGTTCTCTCAACTTTCAAATTCACGAAGTAATTTTTTAGCGATTTAGACAACAAAAAATCCTGCAAAATGCAGAATTTCTTGTGTGGACCGAGGGGGAGTCAAAGCGTACCGCTTCAGTACAGGTTTCCCATCTCGCCGACTCGATATGGGAGAACCTTTTCGAATCTCCTCAAAAAAGCAAAGCAGTTTGCTTTTTTGGCGGGATTCGAACCCCAAGAGCAGGGTGACAATCCTGCCCCCGGCAATCGGCCGGACTCGGCCCATGGTCCACGAAAAAAGTATATCATGCACAAAAACGCAAAAGCTCCCTTGCGGGAGCTCTTGGAGTCAACCGTTACCGGTTGGAGCAGGATTGTCACCCTTGTAAACAGTATAGCAGATACGGCACTTTTGTCAATGATTTTGTTGGGGATAAGGTATGGTACAGTTTTTCCATGGTTGTCTATAAACAAGGTCTTGCTCCTGCGATTGTGATAGTTATTCTCGTCGTACTTTTGGGCGGAGGATATTTGGCGTATCGAACCTACCACACACAAACCACTACCGACAACATTGCTGAAGCGGTTGATACAAAAGATTGGAAAACCTATCGCAATGATGAGTATGGAGTTGAGTTTAACTATCCTGCATCTCTAAAAATGTACTCTGATAGAGGCGGTGTACTAAAGGTAAATTTTAGATCGGGAACAACAGGGGTTCTAAGTTTTGCAATGGAAGCTTTGAATGGGAATTATTGCTATTTAAATCTTTGCGATGATAAAGCAGAGGGCTTTATTGCGGGAAAAGCGAAATGGGACTATTTAGGTTCAGGAAAATATTGTGATGCCGGAGAATGCTCTCCTGAAACCTTTCGATACAGAGCTTCAGATGATACATACCGATATTACATGCTTTTTGATAGAGGAACCGATACTTCCGCAATAAAATTCATACTGTATTCTTTCAAATTCACGAGGTAAAAAAACAGAGCAACGGAATTCGTTGCTCTGCGTAGCTACTGATTCTTGCCGGTTACTGCAGCGGCACGAGCTGATTCTCTTTAACGACTGCAGTGCGGGACGCTTTTGCCTGCAGTTTCATTCCCATGAGTATCGCTTCCCTCAGTAAATAGGTGATGCTGCCGGATTCAACTTCATGTTGCTCGTTGCTTAATACGATGCCGTCCATGATAAGAGCGTGGCCCGCGTCCATCTCCACTTCAGTAACGCAAATCACCGTTGACCGCCCACCCGGGTCTTCTGTGCCTATGTTGCCTATGTGGACCGACAATATCCCTTCTTCCACAAAAGCGGTAATCCTTCTCGTGGCCATATTTGGCATACATGTCCTTTCTTTTCGAACTACACTCTATTATGTACCGATTCTATTGTCCAGTCGTGTTTTTTGCGCTATAATTTCTCCTGTCGTCTTTCTCTTTGTCAAAGGTTAACAGTTAACAGTTAATAGTTCCTCTATTATGTTTTCTCCATTTCTCATCATTATTGCCATAGTCGTTCTGTTAGTTTTCTGGGTTATCTTTGCCTACAACCGTTTTATTTCGCTCATCAATCGCGCCAAGGAAGCGTGGAGCGATATTGAGGTTCAGCTCAAACGCCGATACGACCTCATTCCCAATCTTGTAAGTACAGTAAAAGGGTATGCCGCGCATGAAAATGCCGCGTTTGAAAATGTCACCAAGGCGCGGGCGCAGGCCATGGGTGCGGGGAATCTTCACGACAAATCAGTCGCGGAAAACACCCTTACAGGAGCGCTCAAATCAATCTTCGCGATTGCCGAGGCCTATCCTGATTTGAAAGCGAATCAGAACTTTCTGGAGTTACAGCGCGAGCTTTCTGACACCGAGAATAAAATTCAGGCGGCACGCCGGTTTTACAATACAAACGTCCGCGACCTAAACATTGCCGTGGAGCAGTTCCCGAACAACCTCATTGCGGGCTTTTTCAAGTTTGCGAAAATGGAGTTGTTTGATTTGGAGGAAGAAGCCGCGCGGCAACCAGTTGCTGTTAGTTTTTAAGTTTGGAAGTTACGCTTCGCTTTAGTTTGTAAGTCAGAAAACTTATAAACTTTTCAACGTCTAAACTTATTAACTATTCAATGGCTTCGCTATACACCCACCAATCCGCAAATGTCCGCAAGACATGGCTACTCATGTCGCTCTTTTTCATTATCATCATCGCGCTCGGTTGGTTTGTGAGTTATTACTATCAGTCACCCGCGATTCTCTACATTGCGGTTATATTCAGTATTTTTATGAATGTGGCGAGCTACTGGTGGTCGGACAAGCTGGTGCTCGCGCTCACGGGTGCCAAACCGGCAAGCCGTGAAGCATTTTTTGACCTCTACACCGTGACGGAAAATCTTTCCATTACCGCAGGGCTTCCGATGCCGAAGCTGTATGTCATAAACGACCCAGCGCCCAATGCCTTCGCCACCGGCCGTAACAAGGAGCATGCAGTAGTTGCGGCCACCACCGGACTTCTGCAAATGCTTGAGCGCAATGAGCTTGAGGGAGTCATCGCACACGAACTCTCGCACATTGGGAACAAAGATATGCTGGTTTCCACTGTCGTCGTAGTGCTTGTGGGTTTTGTTACACTCCTTGCAGATTTCTTTTTGCGCTCCATGCACTGGGGTGGAAGCGGCGGGCGGAGCGATAATAACGGAGGACGAATAGGCGGAATTCTGGTGCTTATCGGCATTGTACTCACCATTCTCTCGCCGATTATCGCGACCCTCATTCAGTTGGCGATTTCGCGCAAACGCGAGTTTCTGGCGGATGCTTCCGGCGCACTGCTCACGCGCTATCCAGACGGACTTGCAAGCGCTTTGCGAAAAATTGCGCAGTACAACCGTCCCATGCAGCGCGCTAACAACGCCACAGCGCATCTGTTTATTTCTAATCCCTTTGGTTCGGAAAAATCAAAGACGAATTTTTTCGCGCGCATGTTTATGACCCATCCTCCGGTACAGGATAGAATTAGGGCGCTAGTCGGAATTAATGAATCACATTAGAAACAGAGCAGCGCATGAATCAAAAAACACCAAAACGGGATAGAAGCGAAGAGTGGCCGCAGAAAAGCAGGAGAAGCGAGTTGTATGTTGAGCGGGTGCTTGGACCCGGAGAAGGGAAGCGCAAGTATCTCGCCAAGCCCATTCCAACCGATTATGTAGTCGCTGCGCTTTTTCTGCCTTTTATTCCGGCAGGTATTACTCCAAATCAGGTAACTATATTCCGCTTTGTTACCATTCCGTTCATTGTCTATCTTCTGCTCTCCGAAGCATATCTGTATGCCGCTATTCTCTTCGCCATTTCCGCGCTCTCGGACGCTGTGGACGGGGCCATGGCGCGCACGCGCGGACAGGTCACACCGTGGGGCATTATGTTTGACCCGCTTGCGGACAAGCTCCTTATCGGCACTACCGCGCTCATACTTATCACTTCGCAGTTGGGTTTGTTTCTCGCGGCGAGCATTGTCCTGTTGGAACTTTTCCTGGTTGTGTCCGTATATTCGCGCTACAAGGGAAGAGCAGTGCCCGCACGGACTGCAGGGAAGATAAAAATGGTACTGCAGTGCATCGGACTCATCCTGCTGTTTCTCTACGTTATTATGGGCAATCCGGCGTTCCTGCTTGCGGCCGAGTACACGCTCTACGGCGCGATTCTGTTTGCGGTTATTTCGCTCTTTGTGTATCGCTCAATATGAATTGAGCGACGCGGAACAGACACGGAACAAGAACACGGAACTGACGCGGAAGGGATTGAAAAAAGAGGAGAAAAATGCTAATATACTGAATATGAAATACGCGGTAACCATCAGAAAAACAAAGTACGGTTATGACACGCATGTTCCCTCGCTTCCCGGTTGTCATAGTCAGGGAAAAACCGAGCGTGAAGCGCTTCTCAATACAAAAGATGCTATTTTGACGTACATGGGAATGGTCTAGTGCGGAATATATATTCACCACTAGACCTGTGATATAATATCAGCTATGGCTGATATTATATCTTTAACATATCCAAAAAAGAGTCATCGAAAGCATGTAATACTCCCAAAATATTCAATTCAGTTAGCGGAGTTTTTTGGAATTATGATGGGTGATGGTGGCATCAATAATCTGTGGCAGGCCACTATAACCCTTAACTCGATTAAAGATGCCAGCTACTCGATATATATTTCCGATTTGTGTAAGAAGCTTTTTGGTATTTTGCCAGTCCTCCGCAAGAGAAAAGAAAGAAATGCGCTTGTAGTTTCATTGGCCAGTACGTCCATCGTTGATTTTCTGGTTGCGCAGGGCTTGTCACGCGGGAATAAACTTAAAAATGGATTAAAAATTCCCGAATGGATATTGAAGGAGAAATCATATCGTATTGCTTGTGTCCGCGGGCTTATAGATACAGATGGATGTATGTTTGTTCATATTCATCGCGTCAAAGGCAAGGTATACAAAAATAT
>JAUSHG010000050.1 GCA_030648695.1 bacterium
GTTAAAATACGTCCAGTAGACGATCTCATGAGAATTTCCGCCCAATTGAGCGACAACATCGCTCAAACCGAATTCCTTCCCGTCCCAACTCATGAAAAATAAACGCATAATATGCAATTCACCTAATTCATCTAATAAAACGACTCTGTCGTTCCCGCGTAGGCGGGAATCCAGACACTCTGGTTCCCCGCCTGCGCGGGGATGACAGAGGACTGTCAATTAGAAATTAGGTGAATTAGGTAATTAGGAATTATCGTTATTCTATAACGATAACTGTTCCTGTCATATTCGTGTTCAGGTGGTCGTGGTACTGCCACGTGCCGACTTTGTCAAACGTAAATTTGAATTCATCTTTCCCCTGTGCATCCGTTTTGAACTGGTCAAATTCAGGATACAGCTCATGAGTCGGATGCGGCATGGAAGCAACTGAAGCGGACTTGCCGGTCTTGTTTTCAAACAGCACGGTATCGCCTTTCTGTACCGTAACGCTCTTGGGAGAAAAACCCTGCGCGTTGTAGGTTACTTTCTTCGTTTCTTTTGATTTTTCAATGCTTACCTTGGTGCTGGTGGCCTTTGCCTCAATGTTTCCGCAGGCGACGTACACGCCGGATTCAGCGGCTGATTTATGTACATTAATGGCAAGCGGAAGCTGTGCGAGTAGCGATTCAATCGTTACACCCTGGAGTTCGGTCTGTGAAGCACCTTTGTCCACAGAGGTGAGCGGATATTTGACTGCACCCGGATTCGGACATACTCCCACATGAATGTGCGCGGGCTGTGTGGTGGTGGCGGGTTTGCCCGTGATGTTCAAGATAACCTTAACGGAACTGGTGCCCATCCGCGTAATGGTGACTTCGCCTTTCTGTCCGGAGTTGTTCTGCTCCGAGAGTTTGATATGGAGGGCTCCCGACGTACTCGTGGCGGTTTTGTCCTTCTCCTCTGTCATTTCGGTTTTTTCTTTCTTTTCTTTTTTATCCACCCCTTTTTTGATGGCATACGCGCCGCCGCCTATGACGAGGAGTCCGATAATGATGGCTGCTATCGGCGCAATGCCCTGCTTGGTATTCATAATAGTTAGTGAAATTTCTAATTCACCTAATTATCTCATTCATCTAATAAAATCATCTAATAAAAAAGTCACAGGCCTCTAATGTAGGAAAGACGGATAAAACGGCCTGAAATTACAGTATAGCAAAGTTAGAATCGAGAGGCGAGATACGAGAAACGAGAGCAAAATTCCACCTCCTGCATCCGTTTCACCTTTCAATTTCGCTCAAAATGAAGTACGCTTCGGCGCATGGCACAGGATGAAGTTATTCTAAGGTTTGAGGAAGTCAGTTTTGAATACGGTCACAACAAACCCATTCTGGATGAAGTGGGTTGTTCGGTTCGGCGTGGTTCAAAAATTACGATTATGGGACAAAATGGTGCCGGAAAGAGCACTATTTTTGCGCTTATCGTGGGCAGCTTGAAGCCGGAATCGGGGAGAGTGGTGGTGGGGCAGGACATTTCTATCGCAACCTCGCGTCAGGTGATTCCTCGAGCAGAACTGGACCTCACGGTGCGGGAGTTCTTTCAAAAATGTTTCCCCGCGAAGGTGTATGACATAGACCCGAGGATTGATGAGGCGCTTGAAGTGGTCAATTTGAAGGGACACGAAAAGGTGCACGACAGAATTGTCAGGACTTTTTCCGGCGGCCAGCAGGCGAGATTACTCCTCGCTTCCGCGCTCATTCAAAATCCCGACCTTCTGCTGTTGGATGAGCCGACAAACAATCTGGACAAGGCCGGCATCGCGCATCTGACGGAATTTCTCAAGCACTATTCTAAAACAGTCATGGTGATTTCCCACGATGCGCAATTTCTGAACGCTTTTTCCACCGGAGTGCTCTATCTGGATATTTTCACCCGCAAGATTGAGCAGTATGTGGGAAACTATTTTGATGTCGCGGAGCAAATTACCGCCCGCGTAGAAAAAGAAAACAGAAAGAACGCTCTGCTGGCGAAGGAGATTCAGAAGAAAAAAGACCAGGCCAACGTATTTGCGCAGAAGGGCGGACAGATGCGCGTGGTTGCCAAGCGTATGCGCGAGAAAGCCGAGGCGCTTGAGGAGGAAAAGGTGGATATTCGGCGTGAGGACAAAACCATTCGTCCGTTTTCTATTCCCTCACAGCCGGAACTCGTGGGTGAGATTCTGCACATCTCCGCTTTTTCCACAATGTCTCCCAAAACCCATAAGCCCGTTTCAAGAAAAACCGCAATTTCTTTGAGGCGGAATCAGCACCTGCTTTTGCAGGGGCCAAATGGCATAGGCAAGAGCACTCTGCTTGAGGCAATCGCCACCGGAGCGGCAGAGGGTGCGAAAATCGGGAGTGATGTCCGCGTCGGGTATTATCGGCAGGATTTTTCAACGCTTAATTTTGAGGATACGGTCTTTGACTCTTTGTTGGCGGTTATGGAGAAACATAATGAGGAACACCTGCGCTCTACAGCGGCCGGATTTCTTATAACGGGGGATATGATTCGGACAAAAATCGGCAGTTTGTCCGAAGGCCAGAAAGGACTCGTGGCGTTTGCGCGGTTGGTGCTCCAAAGACCGGGGCTTCTTATTCTGGACGAGCCGACGAACCACATCAACTTCCGTCATATTCCGGTTATTGCTGAAGCATTAAATAAATATGAAGGCGCGATGATTTTGGTCAGTCACGTGCCGGATTTTGTGGGCAACATCCGGATTGACGAGGTCTTGGATTTGGAAAAGTGACACAAAACAAGGACCCCGCATTAAATGCGGGGGACTATTGTGTGTGTCATCCCCGCGCAGGCGGGGATCCAGAGTTTTTCTCCTCATTTTTTCGGAGGGTGTGGGAGTTTCTCTCCTTACAGGAGCAGTACCCCTTTCCCATTTACTCACGAAAAGAATCGCTCGTAAATATGGGAGAAGGGCTTCGAATCCCACACGGAAGCGCCCCGCGCTTCCTCTCCTCCTCACTCGAGGACTCGTTCGGAGGGTGTGGGATTCGAACCCACGGTCCGGTTTCCCGGACAACACCTTAGCACGGTGCCGCACTAGACCACTATGCGAACCCTCCAGTAGACGCTACTTTAGCATAATTTTTAGAGAAGCTTAAGGTTCAACCTTTTTCCCGATTCAAGGTTGAACCTTAAAATTAGTGTGCGATGGTAAACGCAATCACTTTCCGCGCTCCGGCGTCCAGGAGCGTCTTTCGCGCCTCATGTAGAGTGGCGCCGGTGGTTACCACATCATCAATCAACATAATGTTTCTATCCAAAATAAAGGCAGGTTCTGCAACGCTGAAACAATCCCGTAGATTTTTCAGGCGCGCCTGTTTGCTCTCCGCTTTTGTCTGACTTTGCGTATCTTTTATTTTTGCCAGCGCGGTTTTTGAAATTGAAAAGTTGCGGCCCGTTTCAACACCACCCCTCAATCCCCTCCTTGGAAAAGGAGGGGAGGAAAAACCGGAGTCAAGACGCGCGAGTACGCTGGTTAGAAGTTCGCACTGGTTAAAGCCGCGAGTGCGCAGACGCTCGCTTGAGAGCGGAACGGGAATAATGAGAGGGTCTCCGAAATGCTTCAGTGTTCCGTACTCTTCCAGAAACGCGAGTATCTCTTCGTAGAGCAGTTGTCCCAAAAGTGCAGCCACTTGTTTGTTGCCGCGGTATTTGAGCATCCAGACCGCCTCGCGCACCAGCTTGTCGTGATAATCAAACAGGGAAATAATGTGCGCACTGGCCTGAAGTTCGGGTCGCTTCGCGCGCTCCACGAATTCTACCGGTTCCATGGCGAGGAGCTCGCGTACGAGCGGCCGCTGGGGTAACAGCAGGTCCAGAATCATGCCCCACAAGTTTGAAGGAGAGAAGGACATGATTCAAATTATCAATTATCAATGGTCAATTTTCAAGGGCCGCAAGGAGCATGAGTTAAATTATCAATGGTCAATCTTCAATCAATTCCTAATTTTTAAATCTCACAAATTTGTCGGGTTTGATTGATAATTGGTAATTGAAAATTGGGTAATTCTCCATGTTATACTTTTTCTATGCAAAATCCCTTCAGCCGTATCGGGACCGCGATTCAGTCGGCACTTCATTCCGGCGGGGAGAGTGTGGTTGGTGTTGACGTGGGCAGCGCCTACCTCAAAGTAGTGCAATTGCGCAAAAAGGGCGGAAAGGCCGTGCTTGAAACCTACGGCGAACTGGCACTCGGGCCCTACGGCGGAGTGGAAATCGGCCGTGCGACCAAGCTCTCGCCTGAAAAGCTCTCCGAGGCATTGCGTGATGTGATGCGGGAGGCGCACGTAACGACGCATAATGCAGGTGTTGCGATTCCGTTCACCTCCAGTTTGGTTACCACGATTGAAATGCCGGAACTCACGGAGAAAGAACTCGCGGTGGCGGTTCCGATTGAGGCGCGCAAGTATGTGCCGGTTCCCATTTCCGAAGTGAATCTGGACTGGTGGATTATTCCCGATGCTCCTGCCGACACTCTACCGGCAATGCAGACGAACGTTTTGGAAAGCGCTCCCGGAGCCCCTGCTCCTATGAGTGCGGTTCCCAAAAAATTCAAGGTGCTTATTGCCGCGATTCACAATGAAGCCACCAGCCGTTTTCAGACCATTGCCAAGGGCGCCTATCTTGAACCGAGTTTTTATGAAATAGAAATTTTTGCGACCATACGCGCGCTTTTTCCGCAGGATTTGCTGCCGCACGCGGTGCTTGATATGGGGGCGGGGGAAACCAAGCTCTATATCATTGACCAGGGTCTGCTACGCTTTTCGCATATCATCAATCACGGTTCGCAGGACCTTACGCTGGCGCTCTCTCATGCTCTGAATATTCCGGTGGAAGAAGCCGAGAAGAAGAAGCGCCGTGAAGGGATTGGAGTCGGCGAGGTATCCGGAGCGCTGCAGGGATTGCTTGATTATATTTTTTCGGAAGCCACTATAACACTCCGGAGTTTTAAAGACCGTTTTGGACGGGAAGTAACCGACCTCATTCTCTCGGGCGGCGGAGCCAATCTCGCGGGGATAGAAGAATACGGCGCGCGCTCATGCGACGTGAAAGTACTGCGTGCCGACCCGTTTGCGCATGTGGAGGCGCCGGCGTTTTTGGATGCCGTACTCAAGCAGGTAGGGCCGGAATTCTCGGTAGCGCTCGGTATTGCCTTCCGCAAGCTTCAGGAACTGTCATAAGGGGATAACAGCTGCGCACAGTGCGCTATAATAGGGAGTACATTCACGCGCGATACCAGAACTGGTTTCAAAACCTACCATGGCGCTTTTTGATTGAAGCCATTTCGCGCCGTCGATTCGCGGTATTCGGTGAAAAATGGTTTATCCTCGGTCGGAGTAGCGGACTACACCTTCCTCGTCTGCACCCTTTTTCCCTCGAATACCACGAATCTTTGGACTGCGATAGGGTTTTGAAACCAGTTCTTTACATCGTTGTGTGAGTTCATATCCCATTAGAATTTCTAATTATTCTAATTGCTCTAATTATTCTAAAGAAATCCCAATCTCTAATGTCCTCATTTAGGTCAAATTAGAATAATTAGGTTAATTAGGTCAATTTTGTACTATGCCTCTTGAATTTCACACACCGCTTGCCCCGAAAAAAGCCGCTTCGGCCGCGTCAATGGCCAATTCAGGAAGTCATACCTTTACCGTGCTTGGCATAGGAGCGATACTGGTCGCCGTTGTGGCGGTAGCACTTTCGGCAACACTGTTCTTTTATAAGGGATATCTGGTGCGTTCCATAGGCAACATGGACGAAGCGCTTGTGGCCGCGAGAAAAAGCTTTGAACCCGAATTTGTTGACGCGGCGGGCCGGCTTAATGCGCGCATTGAGTCCGCGAAAAAACTGCTGGTTACACACCGAGCTCTGTCTCCGCTGTTTGACCTGCTGGAGAACAAGACCATCGAGAACGTCCGCTTCACTGATTTTATTTTTGACGCCTCAAATGAACGCACTCCTGCAGTGTCCATGACCGGCCTCGCGAAAAGCTTCAATGCCGTCGCGCTTCAATCGGATGTCTTCGGGAGCGAGCCCTCATTCCGCGACCCCGTGTTTGCCAATTTTACGCTGAATGACCGCGGGGAGATTGTATTCAACTTCAAGGCGAACGTTGACCCGGAATTTATTCTGTACGGAAAAACGCTTTCCGGAGCAGCCGATGGGGAGGCGGACAGCAGTGCGTTTGAAGACGAACTTGATGAGGGAGATGAGTTTGGAGAATAAACACGAACAGTCACGAAGCGGGGGAGACACTAAGTACCACTAACAGTATGTCTAATGTAGTTTCAATCATATTATTGGTTATCGGGGCGGGGCTGTTTGTCGGATATATCAATCCGACCTACCGCGGTGCCACGGGAAGCTCTGTCATGGCGGAAAAAAGCGTGCAGGAACTCCGCCTGGAGCGCGTGCGTTACGCAACCGCCCTTACCAAGACGCGGGAGATTGAAGTGGCGCGCACCGGACTGCTTGAAAAGTACAACAGCATTGCGGAAGAGGACCGCGAGAAACTGCAGAAACTGCTTCCCGACCATGTGGATTCCGTTCGCCTTATCCTGGATGTCAACAATATCGCCGCCCAGTATGGCATGACGCTCAAAAACATCACGCTTACCGATGCCGGAGGGGAGGACAGCGAGGACGGAGAGTTGGGGCCGCAGGAAGTCCGTTCAGAGCCGGTGGAATTCAAGTTTTCGGTTTCAGGAACCTATGACAACCTGCGCTCCTTTTTGACCGACTTGGAGCAGAGTTTGCGGCTGATTGATATCCGCAACCTTACCTTCACCTCGCCGGGCACGGCCATATACGATTACACGGTAACGATTGCCACCTATCGCCTACAGTAGCAGGCGAACGTTTAACCGTTAACTCTTAACTGTTAACAGTCAATAGTAAAAAGTTACTAGATATGAATGCATTAGGCCATATAGACCGGAAAAAGATGATGTGGGGCGGGGGCATCATCCTCATTCTTGTCGCTCTCCTTGTGTATCTCGGGGGGAGCGATGCTCCGCCGCCGGCGCTTAGCGAACTATCCGCCTCGCCGCTTGAAAGCGTTTTGGGACGGGAGCTTCTGGGAACGCTTGAACGGCTCAAATCCACTACGCTTGATGTGAGCGTATTTGAGGATGTGGTATTCAAAAGTTTGCAGGATTTCGGCGTTGACATCGCGCCCCAGCCGGTCGGCCGCCGCAATCCGTTTGCTCCGTTTGAGGGGACGGCCGCCGCCGCCTCCGCGCCTGCCGGAATAAAGAAAACCCCGGCGAGCCCGCCCACTGCCTTGCCGTCGGCTCCCGATGAAGCAGATGAGGAAGAGTTTGAGGATTTTTCATTCTGAAAACACGAAGCACCACGAAGCCCGAACACGAAATACCCGCCTTCGCTAAAAGCTACAGCGGGCAAGCACAAAAAAGAATGGGCACTAAGTAACAGAGAGAGAAGCACGCGAAAGAATAATTACTTGTATACTATATACACATGAGTTTATTGGAAGTTTTGGTAAAAAACGGAGCGGTCACCAAGAAAGACGCGCCCGCCCTTGAGTCCGAGGCGAAGTCGCGCGAGGATGATATTGAAAGCGTACTTCTTGACCACGGCATTTCGCAGGAGGATATTTTCGCGGCAAAAGCCGAGCTCGCCGGCATCCCGTTTTTAAGCATGGAGGGGCGTGATGTGGCCTTTGAGGTGCTGCAATTCGTGCCCGAGGAGTCCGCTGTGCACTACCGCTTCGTGCCGCTTGAGGTCAAGGACGGGGCGCTTGAGGTGGGAATTGTGGACCCGGAGAATATGGAGGCGCGCGATGCGCTCGCCTTTATTTCCTCCAAGCTTGGCATGCCCTACAAGCTGTTTCTTATCTCGCAGTCGGATTTTGAAAAAGTCGTGCAGTCCTACAAAGGACTTTCCGGCGAGGTGACCAAGGCGCTTTCGGAACTTGAAACCGAACTATCTGGCGGTTTTGACGAAGGGGTGATGAAGAGCGTTGAAACCGTGGATGCCGAAGGGGCAAAGGAAGAAACAAAAATTATTGAGGATGCGCCGGTTACCAAAATCGTGGCAACTATTCTCCATTATGCGGCTTCGGGTACCGCCTCCGATATTCATATTGAACACATGGGTTCGGAGGTGAGGGTGCGGTTCCGCGTGGACGGAATACTGAACACCAGCTTGATTCTGCCCGTCAAAATCCATGCCGCGCTTGTGGCACGCATCAAGATTCTCTCCAACATGCGGCTTGATGAAAAGCGCAAGCCGCAGGACGGGCGCTTCAGTGCCCGCATTGAGGGGCGGAGGATTGATTTCCGTGTGTCTTCGTTTCCGGCCTACTACGGCGAGAAGATGGTCATGCGTATTTTGGATACCGAACGGGGGGTGAAAACGCTTGAAACCATGGGGCTCTCGGAGCGCAACGTCGCACTTATCAAAGATGCGCTGGAGCGCCCCTACGGCATGGTACTTCTCTCGGGCCCTACCGGAAGCGGAAAATCAACGACGCTCTATGCCATGTTGAATCAGATTGACCGCGAGAAATACAATGTGCTCTCGCTTGAAGACCCGGTTGAGTACAACATTCCCGGGATGAGCCAATCGCAGGTGCGGCCGGAAATAGGATACACCTTTGCCACCGGACTCCGACATGCCCTGCGGCAGGACCCGGATGTGATTATGGTGGGAGAAATCCGCGACAAAGAAACCGCCCAGCTTGCGGTGCAGGCGGCGCTTACCGGACATTTGGTATTTTCAACCATTCACACGAACAATGCCGCGGGTGTCATTCCGCGCCTCCTTGACATGGGGGTTGACCCGTTCCTCATCGCACCCACACTCATTCTGGCGATTGCCCAGCGCCTGGTGCCTCTCATTTGCGAGGGGACGGGGAAAAGCGTGCCGCTTGAGGGAAGTATTAAGGCACTGATTGACCGCGAATTCGCGGACTTGGCTCCCGAATTTCGCAAGGACATACCGTCTGCAACGGAGGTGCTTGCCGCAGAGCCGTCTTCCACCTGCCCGAAGGGTACCCGCGGACGGGTTGCGGTGTTTGAGGTACTCCAGATGGATAAAGGGCTTGAGGATGTGGTGCTTAAGCACGCGTCAGAGGCCGAAGTAATGAAGGTCGCGCGCTCGCAGGGTATGCTCACCATGAAAGAGGACGCGATTTTGAAGGCCCTGCGGCACGAAATTCCGTGGGAAGAAGTGAACAAACTGTGAGAACAGTTTGTACCGTTAACTTTTAACTTTTGACTGTTAACAGTTAAGAGTCAAAGGTCAATAGTTTTTGCTATACTTACGCTATGGAAGAACGTAAACCTAAGGTATTACTCGTGGACGACGACCAGTTTCTGCTCAATATGTATGGGCTCAAGTTTACGAACTCCGGATTTGAGGTGGTAACCGCGGACAGCGGGGAAGCGGGGCTCAAAAAACTCAAGGAAGGGCTCAATCCCGATATCGTGCTTGCCGATATTGTCATGCCCCTCATGGACGGGCTCCAGTTTGTGCAGCAGGCGATTTCGGAGCATCTCGTGCCGGCGTCGCGGTGTATCATGCTCACCAATCAGGGGCAGTCAACCGATATTGATAGGGCAAAGGAACTCGGTGTCGGCGGATATATTGTGAAGGCCTCCACGGTGCCTTCGGAGGTGGTTGAGGAAGTGAAAGCCATTTTGGCGAAGACGACAAAATGAAATTATTCTAATTATACTAATTGCTCTAATTATTCTAACCAAATCACAATTTCTAATTACCAATTGGGGCTTGGATATTTCTGGCATTCATTAGGTCAATTATGGTTCAACTTCGTTCACCATCTTGAGCCTGTCGAAAGAGAAATTAGACAATTAGGTGAATTTATATCATGTCGAAGGAATTACTTAATCAACTTATAGAAGAAACCATACACGAAGGCGCATCCGACCTGCACCTTCTGCCGGGGCGTCATCCGATTATTCGCGTGTCCAAGCAGTTGGTGCCGCTTCTCAAGCATCCGATTCTCACGGGCGAGGATACGGCTGAATTTGTCGGAGCATTTCTGTCTCCGGATGACAAGAAGCTGTTTACCGATGAAAAAGAAATTGATTTCTCGTATCCGTTTGCCGACAAGGTACGGTTTCGCGGCAACGCATATTTTGAGAAAGGGAAAATAGGCATTGCACTCCGTCTCATTCCGCGCACCATTCCGACTCTCAAAGAACTCAATCTTCCCGAATCGCTTGCCGAGTTCGCCAAAAAGCGGCAGGGCTTCTTTCTGGTGGTGGGGCCTATGGGGCACGGCAAATCAACGACGCTTGCTTCCATGATAGAGCTTATCAATGCCTCGCGCGCCGAGCACATCATGACGATTGAGGACCCGATAGAATATATGTACGAAGAAAAGCTCTCCATCATTGACCAGCGGGAGGTTCGCATTGACACCAAGAGTTTTGACCGTGCGCTCGTATCCATGTTCCGCGAGGACGTGGATGTGGGGCTCATCGGCGAAATGCGCGACATGGCGACCATTGGCTCTGCGGTGACTGCGGCTGAAACCGGACACCTCATTTTTTCAACGCTTCACACCAACAACGCGGCGCAGACCATTGACCGCATCATAGACATTTTTCCGGGCGGACAGCAGGAGCAGATACGCCTCCAGCTCGCGTCGTCCCTCACCGGTATTTTCTCCCAGCGCCTTATCCCGAAGATTTCCGGCGGACTGATTCCCGCTTACGAGCTGCTTATTGCGAATACGGCAGTCCAGAATCTCATCCGCGAAAAGCGCACGCACGAACTGAACACCGTGATTGAAACCGGCCTGGAGCACGGCATGATTGACCTGAATCGCTCACTTGCGGACCTGGTGCGGCGCGGAGAGATTACGCCGGAAAATGCGTATGCACATTCGTTGAATCCGCATATGCTGGAACGTCTTTTGTAGCTTTTTAGGAAGGTAGCTTATTAGCTTGTTAGAAAAGAATTCCAAGTCAACCTAAAAAGCTACCAGCTAATAAGCTAATAAGCTAATAAGCTGTTATGCTCTTCAACTACAAAGCCATAGACGGGTCGGGGAGGCCGCTTTCGGGCGCTATTGAGGCGCTCAATATTGAAATCGCCATTAACGCGCTTCAGCGGCGGGGATTCATTCTTTCTACCATCGCTCCCGAGGAGTCGGGGTCGCTTTTGACGCGTGATATTGCGTTTTTGCGCGGAGTCAAAAGCAAGGACGTCGTACTTCTCTCCCGCCAGCTCGCTACCCTGTTTGAGGCACAGGTGCCGGCGCTCCGGATTTTCAGGATGCTTGCTTCCGAAATCCGGCATCCGATTTTAAAAAATACGCTGGTGTCCATTGCAGATGAAATTCAGGCCGGCTCTTCCATTTCCAATGCCATTTCCAAGCATCCGTCCGTATTTTCAAACTTTTACGTGCAGATGGTGCGTTCGGGCGAGGAAGCGGGGAAGCTCGACCAGATTTTCGGATTTCTCGCCGAGTATCTTGAGCGCACCTACGAGGTAACCTCAAAGGCCCGCAATGCGCTGGTGTACCCTATTTTCGTGCTCATTACGTTTGCGGGCGTTATGGTGCTCATGCTCACCATGGTGATTCCGAACATCAGCGGACTACTCGTGGAATCGGGGCAGGAGCTTCCGATTTACACCAAGGCGGTGCTTGGGTTGAGCAACCTCGCCACTTCCTACGGCTGGTTTTTGCTCGTGGCGCTTGTGGTGGGAGGCATTTTTCTCTGGAGATTCTTTAAAACCGAAAGCGGCCGTATCACCATGAGTCAGCTCAAAGTCAGGATTCCTTTTATAGGGAGCTTGTTCCGCCAGCTCTATCTCTCGCGCATCGCGGACAACCTGCATGTGATGCTTCTCTCCGCCATTCCCATCATCAAGGCGCTCGAAATTACCGGCGAAGTGGTGGATAATCTCGTATTCCGGGATGCGCTCACGGCGGCTGCGGAGAACGTGCGGGGCGGCTCGTCTATTGCAGACGCGCTCTCTGTGCGCAAGGTGATTCCCGGACTTATGATTCAAATGGTAAAAGTGGGGGAGGAAAGCGGTGAACTGGTGCGCATTCTGGAGATGCTCGGGCGGTTTTACCGCCGCGAGGTAACGAACGCCGTAGACACACTCGTCGGTCTTATAGAGCCGATGCTCATTGTTACCTTGGGTCTTGCCGTCGGCTTTCTGCTCGCCGCGGTGCTTCTGCCGATTTACCAGATTGCGGGAGGAGGATAGCGCTTGCGCCTACCTGCGGTAGGCAGGCGGGGACGCTCCTCTGGATCCCCGCCTACGCGGGGACGCTCAAAAATCATAGTCGCATTCGCTCCTTGATTTTTGGCGGTTATCCACAGGGGGTTCCGTATTTCTCCTGCGAGGGTATATAATACTTGCTAGGCATCAAGTCCGCTTTTTTCGTTACTAGGTATCATTTTTCTATGCGCCTATTTCCCATAAGGGCCACACACGCGTCAGGAAAAAGGGGATTTACCCTCATAGAACTGCTTGTGGTGATTGCCATCATTGGTCTTCTTTCGTCGGTGGTATTTGCGTCCCTAAACAGCGCACGGGTGAAGGCGCGTGATGCTCGGCGTCTCGCTGATATGAAGGAGATTTCCAAGGTGCTCGCGCTCGTTACAGACCTTCAGCCGCAAACTCTTGTTGGTTGTACCGCAGCCGATGCTCTCGTTTCTACCTGCACAGGCCCCGGAGAGGCAAGCCAGCTTGCCCGATATAAAGACCCGACCGGTACGGCGGCCTGCACCAACACCTCGGCGGCAGTGTGCAATTACGCCATCAGCCGCGGCAATGCAGCTGCCGGAGCCACGTCGGAAGATTATCAGGTATGCTTCTATCTGGAGGGGGTGGCAGGAGGCCTTGCGGCAGGAAGGAATTCAATAGTCGGGCCGTCAGGAGCGCTTACTGCGGGTTGTCTCTAATTTTTTATTAGTCAGTTTATTTAATGAATATGCAGAAACATTTTGGAAGCAAGCACGCGAAAGGAGGTTTCACCCGAACGAATTTTTGGTCTAAAAATTCGCGCGGGTTTACGCTCATAGAGCTTCTCGTCGTGATTGCCATTATCGGTATTCTTTCGTCAGTCGTGCTCGCCTCGCTTAACAGCGCGCGCACCAAGGCGCGTGATGCGCGGCGCGTGGCGGACTTGAAGCAGGTTCAGGTTGCTTTGGAGCTGTATTTTGACGCAAATTCGGTGTATCCGGTTTCAATCGCAACCATGGTCGGTTCTACCGGAGGCAAGTCGCTTCCGTTTGAGCCGAAAGACCCGGGAGCGGGAAATCCAAGCTATAAGTACGCCTTTGATACGCTTGCATCTCCGACCAAGTATCATATCGGAGCCACGATGGAGCAGGCGCGCGCGGCAACTACACTTGATGAGGCCGACGGAGATGCGGATTCCACCGGTTGGGGAGGGGGAGTTCCGTTTAGCGGTGCCGACACTGCCGACCCGTGGACGTATGATGTGAGCAATTAGGGTTTGTAACAGGCAACATGTAATTTGTAACAAAACCAAAAGCCCCGCAGTGCGGGGCTTTTGGTTTTCTTGTCATCCCCGCGCATGCGGGGATCTAGCAGATGTGAAAAAAAACTGGATTCCCGCCTCCGCGGGAATGACAGATGTGTGCTTGTTGGGTGTAAGATTTTTAGTGTCGCAAATACTGCAACAAAACCACCTGACATGAAATTCTACTAC
>JAUSHG010000058.1 GCA_030648695.1 bacterium
CTGTTTCTTGGTCCATGATGGCAAGTCAGGGTTCTATTGCCGCGGCGCGGTTCAAAAAAGCACATCCTGCAACAAAACTGGTGCTGACACTGCAGGAAGGGGACGAGGAATCGCATCTGAAGCGGTATGTGTTTGGAAACGAGTTTTTATATCGCCTTTTGATTCGCCCATGGCACCTACTTGTGTTTAAGCGGGCGGATGTGATAACCGCAATTAGCGAGTACCTTGCCAATCGCGCGCGACAGCATAGCCGCGCACCGGTTACTGTAATCCCCAATGGTGTTGATGTTGCCAAATTCGAAGCACGAAGTACGAAATCCGAAACAAATCTAAAATTCAAATTAGGATTCAAAGAAACCGATAAAATTATTGTAACGGCATCACGATTGGTTACCAAAAATGCAGTAGGCGATATTATTGAAGCACTTCAGCATCTTCCGGAGAACCTAAAATTACTCATTGTAGGTTCGGGCTCTCTTCTTGAAAACTTACAACTTACAACTTACAACTTCCAACTAACGGGGCGGGTGCTATTCGCAGGGGAAGTTACACATTATGAATTGCCCTCGTATTTACATATTTCGGATATCTTTGTGAGGCCGTCCCGTTCAGAGGGTATGGGCAGCGCCTTCATAGAGGCCATGGCCGCAGGCCTTCCGGTTATCGCTACACCGGTGGGCGGCATTCCGGATTTCCTTTTTGACCCGACTTGTACAAGGTCCGACCTTGTATCGGGAAAAAGGTCGGACCTTGTACAGACGGGTCTTTTTGTCCGCGTAGGCGACCCCCAAAATATTGCCGAAAAAGTGCAACTCCTGCTTTCAAATGACGACCTTCGTAGTCGCATCACCGAAAATGCCTCAAAAATGGTACGCGAAAAATACGACTGGAATGGAATTGCAAAGGAGATGGGGAAGATTTTAGAAACGTCTGCGGATGTTAAGTGACGATTTCTTGATATCTTAATTTTACCACGTAGGGAATAGAATTAAGATATCGTAGAAAGTAGCAATGCCTTTATTGACAATGGAGTATACAGAGAGTAGGGTTCTTTTTGGAGGTATGAATGAAACAAAAAAGAACTCTGAATGCAAAGCAACGAATTCTCACTGAAGCTGCAAAGTTGATACTGCGGGATGGCCCAAAAGGCATGAGCATCAAGGAGCTCGCGCGAAATGCAAAGACATCTCGGATGCAGGTGTATAACATCTTTGGCACGCTCCCTGCTGACGAGATCGATCCCAGAGAGGTCATTTTTGAGTCCGGCGTTAGTAGTTTCTTAAAAAGAACCGAAGAACTCATTATTCTCGCAGTGGAGGTGGGGTGTTGGTCACATGTGGGACCTGTGGACCGATTAACCGCTATTCTTCGAGGCACTTTGCTTGCGTTTCGTGAGAATTCTTTATGGGGAAGGGTAGTGCTTCGCTTTTTGGATTTGCAACAGCCCTGTTTTAAATCGGTCCATTCAATTTTCAACAAGGTAGATGGGTTTATCAGCGAGGCACTGGAGAAAGGGGATATGGTGACACCTCTTCCTGCGTGGCAGGTCCGGCAAGTACTGTTTTCTACCCTGTATGGATTGTTGCGGGCTTTGTACTTTGATGAAGGTAATCTAAGCGGGAATAGAAACTACACGGAAAATGAAGTGCAACAAAACGTACTGCATGTGCTTACCGGATTCTGTGCGCCCGAAGCCCGCAATGGCGTTGAACGGACAATTCAAGCATTACAAAGAAAGTGAAGGAATTTGTGGTGGGGGAGCAAACCAGGTCGGTTTGCTCTTTTTGTTGACAAAAAGTAATGGTACGCATACCATAACGATATGCAGAAGCACCTGACGAATGTTGTACCGCCGAAGGCCGCCCTCTAATCGGGTTGGTCATTTCTTCGTACGTTTCACTTAGAAAAACCGCCCCGATTATGGGGGCGGTTTTCGTTTGTGTTGGTGAATGCTGCTTCAGGCAGTATTCACCAGAACAAACGCTCTGGCCGTGTGTAAACGGTTTGACCTTTAACAATTGGAGGAGCAGTGAACGAAAAGAAAAAACGGATGGTGATTAAGGTGGGCACCGGCGGACTTCGCTCAAATGGCTGTCAAAGCGACTCGGTATTTTTCGCGATTGCAGGGCAGATCGCCGCCATAAAGAAAGAGGGATGGGAAGTGGTTCTGGTAAGCTCCGGAGCGGTTGATGCGGCAAAAGAATGGCTCACGCTTCTCGGGAGGGATTTCTCCCTGTTTGACGCGGGGGAACTTTCAAGCATCGGGACGAGCGAGCTTTTGGGGAAATGGAAGTCGGCTTTTCTCCCGCACGGACTCGTGATTGCTACAGGGTGGCTCACGCACAGCGTGTGGAATCAGTGCAATCAAAGAGAGAATCTGCGCATATCCGGCGGCACATTATCCGGTCCGGGTACGGTGCTTATCGTCAACGAAAATGATTTGCTCTCCCGCTCGGAGCTGAAAAAGATGAAAAGAGGAGAGGGAGACAACGACTACATGGCAAGACGGGTTGCATGCTTGCTCAATGCGGACGCGATTATCTTTCTCACTGAATCAGGCGGCATCTTAAACGGCAAGCCGGGCGAGGAGGGTACCCGCTTATACCGTGAGCTTGACGGACGGAGAACATTTCGTCTGGGCAGCAAAAACGGAGGAAAATCAAATACAGGCACCGGAGGTCCGCAGTCCAAGATAAATCAGGCGAGTATTTGTTTCCGCCGGGGAATGCGTGCAACAATCGCAGGCATTCATGAAGAGAGTGTAGTAATCAGGTTTGCACACGAGGCATTGGTCGGAACCACTATAAGCAACCGTACGCTCCTGTGAAATCCTCAACGGCTAAACGCGCGTTTAGCCGTTGAGGATTTCACAGGAGCGTACGGTTGCTTATAGTGGTTCCGACCAATGCCTCGTGTGC
>JAUSHG010000059.1 GCA_030648695.1 bacterium
GAAGTCCTACGAGCCGACCGGAACAGGGGAGTCACCGCTTGCTGCTATTCCGAGCTTCGTAGAAACCAAATGTCCGAAGTGCGGTGGCCCTGCAAAGCGCGAAACCAACACCATGCCTCAATGGGCCGGTTCCTGCTGGTACCACATCGCCTATTGCATAGGCGAAAAACACAAAACACAAGCACCAAATTCCAAACAATTCACAAATCTCAAATCGCAAAAATCCAAAAAGGTCCTACGACAATGGTTGCCAGTGGATATATATGTGGGAGGAGCGGAGCATGCGACACGGCACCTTATTTACGCCCGTTTCTGGCACAAGTTTCTCTTTGACATCAAGGTAGTGGATGCACCCGAGCCGTTCGCGCGCTTGCAAAACGTGGGACTCATCCTGGCCTCGGACGGACGAAAAATGAGCAAGCGGTTCGGGAACACCATCAATCCGGATGAAATTGTTGCAAAATTCGGCGCGGACTCCCTGCGCGTGTACGAAATGTTCATGGGTCCGTTCAATCAGGCAATTGCATGGAATACGGATTCACTCATTGGAGGACGCCGGTTTTTGGAAAGAGTGTGGCGACTTAAGTTAAAAGTTAATAGTCAAAAGTTAAGAGTTAGCGATTCCACAGAATCGCTTCTGCACCAGACCATCAAGAAAGTTGGAGAGGACATTGAACAATTCAGATTCAACACGGCAATCAGTGCGCTCATGATTCTGCAGAATGCGCTGGAGAAAGAGGATCAGGTACCAACAGAGATTTTTGAAATATTCCTCAAGCTTCTTTCGCCCTTTGCCCCACATATCACCGAGGAGCTGTGGTCACAAAACGGACATACGCGGTCAATTCATGAGGCCCCATGGCCGCAGTTTGAACTTTCGGTTATCGCAAAATCGGGTGTAGTAATTGTGGTCCAGATTAACGGCAAAACACGCGGGAGCTTTGAGGCGGAAAGAGGGGAAACAGAGGAGGTGTTGAAACAGCGGGCAGTGGCACTGCCGACAGCTGCAAAATGGATTGCGGGAGCGGAAGTGCGGAAAATAATCGTGGTGCCGGACAGATTGGTGAATATCGTTTTGTAAATTATCAAGTTTCAATTATCAATTATCATTGAATTTCCAACGGTGTTTGAAAATTGACAATTGTGAATTGAAAATTTGAGAGAGTTTTGCAGTTACGTCGGGCAAGAAAATAATATGAAGCATGTTTGAGTAGGGGGTATTGACACAGGAATTGGTTGTGGTAGTGTTAACAACATTAAAAGGAACAGCGGTCAAAGCTAAACTGAATTTTCATGTCTAAAAGCATTATTCCAGTAGCAGAACTCAATTGTAAGCCCAAACAGGTGGTTAAACGCCTTCTCGGAGCGCTTCCGGAGCGGGCGCGAGATGTTATTGTCAACCGCTACGGCTTGGGAGAAACCCCGAAGCGCATGACCCTTGAGGCCATCGGAAAGAAATATAATGTAACCCGCGAACGTATTCGCCAGATTGAAAACTACGCGCTCATGAGTATTCGCAAGTCGGATGCCTACGCCAAGGAAAAGGCCGCATTTGCAGAACTTGAAGGACTGCTTCATTCTTTGGGCGGCATTGTCTCGGAGGAAGAGATTCTTTCGCATGTTTCTTCCGACAAGAGTATTCAGAATCAGGTGCATTTTCTCCTCACCGCAGGCGAATCTTTCAAGCGCGAGCGTGAAGACGAGCATTTCAGGCATCGTTGGTACATTGACGAGACGCTTGCCAAAAAAGTGCATGAGGCCTTGCGAAAGCTCTATAAGGGCCTCTCGAACAAGGATTTGGTTTCGGAGCTGGATATTGTGGCGCATTTTCTTACGCATGTTGAAGACGTGGCTGACCATCTCAAGCACGAGCAGGTGGTGAAGCGCTGGCTCAACCTTTCAAAGGTCATCGGCAAAAACCAGCTCGGAGAGTGGGGGCTTCTCACGAGCCCGAATATCCGGGCAAAAGGCATGCGTGATTTCGCGTTTCTCGTATTACGCAAGCACGGCTCGCCAATTCACTTCCGGGATGTGGCAAAGTCCATTGAAAAACTGTTCGGTAAGAAAGCACACGTGGCAACCACGCACAATGAACTCATTAAAGACCCGCGCTTTGTGCTTGTAGGCCGCGGACTCTATGCTCTTGCCGAGTGGGGATACATGAGCGGGGTGGTGAAAGATGTCATTCGCAAGATTCTCTCCGAACACGGGCCGCTTACCAAGGACGAAATCATTGACCGAGTGCTCAAAGAGCGCTACGTAAAAGAGAATACGGTACTGGTCAACCTGCAGAACCAAAAATATTTCAAAAAAGACCGCGAAGGAAAATATAGCGTAGTGGAATAGGGAAAAGAGCTCCGTACACACGGGGCTTTTTTCTTGCCGCACTCATGCGTGATATACTTATAAAGTTTCAAATTATTCTAATTATCTCAATTGCTCTAATTATTCTAATCAAATCCCAAACTCTAATTTCTAAATTGGGAATTGGATATTTCTGGCATTCATTAGGTCAATTAGAATAATTAGGTTAATTGGGCTAATTTTTCTACATGTCTCATCACAAACACAGTGCCTTTCACAAGCTCAAGCACCTCATTGAGGAGGTGTTTGAAGAAACGGCGGAATTTTTCATTGAACTCATTGCGTTTCCAAGAGACACACACCATCGCGGCTCGTGGTTTTGGTTTTGGGGCGCAATTCTGCTGGTACTCGGGCTCGCCTGGGTCGCCCGCGCCACCGGACAATCACTGGAGCTTTCCAAACTTTACGAACGGGTGGCGGACATCGTGTACCGCCTGTACCCGATCTGGGTCCCGCTCTTTTCCTTTGCACTTTTTGCAGAATTATGGCTTCGGTACATACGGCTTGATTTCCTTTCCAAGAATCAGGGCATCCTGCTTGAAGTGCGCATTCCCAAGATAATAGAAAAGACGCCGCGCGCAATGGAACTGCTCATGATGGCGCTGTATGAAACCGGAAGCGTGGAATACAACGAGACCTACTGGGATGGGAAGCTCCGGCCCTGGTGGTCGTTTGAAATCGCTTCATTCGGAGGCGACATTCACTTTTATATCTGGACCTTTCCCAAATACCGTAATGTGCTGGAATCCCAGATTTACGCGCAGTATCCAACCGTAGAGGTAACGGAGGCGGACGATTATGCAAAAAAGAAAGTGTACAATCCGGCGCACAATTTCATGTGGGGAACCTATTTTAAGCTGTCAAAACCGGATGTGTATCCGATTATGACCTACGTTGACTACGGGCTGGACAAGGAAACCGAAGAGGAATACAAAGTAGACCCCCTGTCTACTCTTCTGGAATATATCGGTTCTATGAAGAAAGGGGAGGAAGTGTGGATTCAGATATTGACGCAGGCCTACAAGCCGTTTACCCTCAAGGAGGGGAAATTATTCCGCGACCGCGACTGGGTAGAGGAGGGCGTACGCGAAGTAAACAAGATAATGAAGCGTGACCCGCATACGAAGAGCACGCGAAAGGTGACTGAATCCGGATTTCCGATTATCCCCACACTTACCGAGTGGGAGAAAAAACAGGCGGAAGCCATTGAACGCAGTTTGGACAAGCGGGCTTTCCGGGTGATGATTCGCCTCTGCTATCTTGCGGAACCCGAGGCCTTTCATCTGCGCAGTCCAAGCGTGTCCGGACTTCTGGGTACGTTCAGGAAGCCGTTCAACTCAAACCTCTTAAACGGATTCAAGCTCGGATGGTGGACTGATTTGCGGGACCCGACGAAAGATTTTTTGTTTCTGTTCGGACTCAAGGACTGGGGAATCAACAAGTGGCAGGCAAAATACTCCCGACTCATGATTGACGCTTACCGCAGACGCTCGTTTTTCTACGCGCCCTATCGCAACTGGAAAGGAACGCCGTTTATCCTGACCGCCGAGGAACTCGCCACGATTTACCATTTCCCCGGACAGATTGTAACCACCCCGACCTTCGGCCGCATTCCATCCAAGAAGGTGGAACCGCCGCCAAACCTGCCAATTTAAATTCACCTAATTACCTAATTCACCATTTGAAAATTCACCTAATTCATCTAATTTCTAATTCACCTAATAAAACGACTCTGTCGTTCCCGCGCAGGCGGGAATCCAGGATATGTTGATTAATTCTGGTTCCCCGCCTTCGCGGGGAGACACCCGAATGTCATTTATTAGAAATTAGGTAATTCGCACTAATGTTCAACTCTGATATACAAAACCGAATGAGCGATACTTTCTTCTCCGACACCTATCGCCGGAGAAGTTTTCCCATTTCAAAAATGGCGCTCTTTGGAGGTGCTGCCGGATTGTTGATTCTCTCTGCTCTGCACGGGCTCTTTTGGCGCCCTCCGGCTTCGTTTCCAGAGAGCGTTCTTTTTACGGTGCGGGAAGGTATGACGCTGACCGAAGCCGCACAGAGATTGCGCGAACTTCAGGTGGTGCGCTCGCCGTTCTGGTTTAAGACCTTCGGCATCCTCTGGGGCGGGGAGCGGGGGCTTAAAGCCGGTGAATATCAGTTTGCCGAGCCGCTCTCGCTTTCACGGATTGCATGGCGCGTTACACACGGTTTTTATGCACTGCTTCCGATTAAGGTAACCATTCCGGAAGGGTACACCAACCGCGAAATCGCTGCGGTTTTTGAAGCCAATCTACCCACTTTTAATGACAAGCTGTTTCTTAAGCTCGCGCGCGACATGGAGGGCTTTCTTTTTCCGGACACCTACCTTATTCTGCCGGGCATGAGCGAGAAAGAGCTGGTGGAAATGCTGTTTGAAACGTACAAGAAGCGCACCGCAGAGCTGGAGAGGAAAATTGCCGCTTCAGGAAAATCCGAGAAGGAAATAATTATTATGGCTTCTATTGTGGAAGAGGAGGCGCGCACGGATGACACGCGCAGAAAAATTGCGGGTATTCTCTGGAAGCGCCTGAAAGAGGACATGCCGCTTCAGGTGGATGCGGTGTTTCCGTATATCTTCGCAGGCAAGCGGTTTGACCTGATGAACGGTGATTTAGAGGTGGACTCGCCTTACAACACCTACACGAACAAAGGGCTTCCCAAGGGTCCTATCACCAATCCCGGACTGGCTTCAATTCAGGCGGCGCTTGAGCCAGTACCTACTCCGTACTGGTACTACCTCTCCGACCTTGCGGGGAATATGTACTATGCACGCACGCATGAGGCGCATCTGGCAAATCGGGACCGGTATTTGAATAAGTAATGGAGCATGTAACATGAAGCATATAACACCGGACTAATCTCTGGTGCTCCATGTTGCGTGCTTCATGCTACATTACAGCCGTTGCGTTGTGTTTTTTGAGTGAATCAGTAATATGGCGAGGATGGACTATAACAGAACGGCTAAAAGAGTGTTTGTCGGACTGTCGGGCGGAGTTGATAGCTCCGTTTCAGCGGCGTTACTCAAGAGAGCCGGATATAATGTCACCGGAGTTTTCATACGTGTCTGGCAGCCGGACTTTTTTGAGTGCGGCTGGAGGGATGACCGACTGGATGCCATGCGGATATGCGCAAAATTAGACATTCCCTTCCGTGAGCTTAATCTGGAAAAAGAATATAAAAGAGAGGTGGTTGACTACATGATTCGCGAATATAAAGCGGGAAAGACGCCGAATCCTGATGTGATGTGCAACCGTTTCATCAAGTTTGGCGCGTTTTACAACTGGGCGCGGACGGAGGGAGCGGATTTCATAGCGACAGGTCATTATGCAAGGATACAACCATTAACCATTAACTATTTACCGTTAACACAAAGGCCTGAAGTCAAAAGTCAAAGGTTAAAGGTTAAAAGTCATGGTCTTTTTGTCGGGTCTGACCCGCAAAAAGACCAGAGCTACTTCCTGTGGCAGATACGACAGGAGCAGTTGCCGCACATTTTATTTCCTGTCGGCGGAATGAAAAAACCCGAAGTGCGAAAGCTTGCCAAAAAATTTGGTCTCATCACTGCCGACAAAAAGGACAGTCAGGGGCTCTGCTTTATCGGCAAGGTGGATATGAAGGAGTTCCTGTCGCACTACATTAAAGAAAAGCCGGGGAAGGTACTTAATGAGAAAGGGAATGTCATTGGCGAACACAAAGGTATTTTCTTTTACACGATAGGTGAACGCTTCGGCCTCCCCCTCTTTCTAAGAGGGGGAATGAGGGGGAGTGAAAAAGCGCAGTACGTGATTGCCAAGGATTTTAGGAAAAACACTCTAACCGTCTCAGAAAAGACAAAGGGGTTACTATTAGGGGCCACTTGGAAAGTTCGTATTGAGCGTTGCAATTGGATAACTTCCCCTAAGAAAGGAAGTACTTATAGCGCACGCCTTCGTTACCGACAGCCCTTTCAAAACTGCAAAATGAAGAGCGTTACTGCACACAAGGCGCTAATTTCCTTCGCGAAGCCACAGCAGCCGGCTTCAGGACAATCGTTGGTTCTCTATGACGGCGAGATGATGCTTGGCGGCGGTATCATCGTCTAATTCGATAGTATAGTAAGCCCGTTTATAGATTATCCCAAATGATTGCTATCGCAATCATTTGGGATAAATGAGGAAGATTAGATTTAATCCTGAACACGGCGGAGTTCATAGAGTGCACAACATCGATAGTGTATAATTGTCTCATGCTAACGGATGATATTTTCGTCATCAAGTCCGACGGCTCACGCGAGCGGTTCAGTTTTGAGAAACTGGAGCGTTCGCTTCGCCACGCGGGCGCGAGTGAAGCGCTTGCCAAAGAAGTGAGCGTGCATGTGCAGAATGAGGCGGTGGGGAATATGAGCACCTACGATATTTACCGGCATGCCTTTGAGGTGCTTCGGAAGCAGTCGCACCAGACCGCCACCCGATATTCACTCCGCCGCGCACTTTTGGCGCTTGGCCCCACCGGATTTCCGTTTGAGAGGTTCATAGGCGAAATCCTCAAACGTCGCGGCTATCAGGTGCTTATCGGGCAGATAATACGCGGTCACTGTGCGGAGCACGAAGTGGATGTGGTTGCATGGAATGCGCAGAAGCTCGTGATGGCCGAGGCCAAATTTCATCATGAGCTCGGATACAAATCAGATTTGAAGGTGGCTCTCTATGTAAAAGCGCGGTTTGACGACCTGCAAAAGGGCGTCTATTCGTTCGGCGGCAGGAAAAAACTGGATGAGGGCTGGCTTATAACGAATACCAAGTTTACGGAGCGTGCTATTTCCTACAGCGAATGTGCGGGAGTGCACCTGCTCGGCTGGAACTATCCGCGTACTGAAAATCTCCACCACCTGATTGAAGAAACAGGTCTGCACCCGATTACTTCGCTTACCTCGCTTTCCGAAAAGGAAAAACAACTTCTACTCGCGCAAGGCATTGTCTTGTGCGACAATATCCGGACTGAAACCGACAAAATAAGGAGCTTGGGATTCAGCAAGGAAGTATTGGAGCGGGCGATTTCGGAGAGTAATATACTCTGTCC
>JAUSHG010000069.1 GCA_030648695.1 bacterium
GAGTTCCTGCGGATACTCCCGCGAAATATACGCGATGGTCTTCTGTGTCTTCTCTGACGGAAATAGGTCAGAAAACCAAAAGAGATGGACGGTCTGAAAAATAATCATCACAATCAAAATGGTAACGGCATACAAGGACGCCCTGTCATTCCCGCGAAGGCGAGAATCAAGAACTGGGTCCCCGTTTTCACGAGGATGACAAAAAGATACAATCCACCGTGCCAACACCGGCAGCGAAATTAGAAATAGGATAAATACCAGAAACTCGGCGGCGATTAAATAACGCAAGTAGCCGAAACTTTTCAAATATTGAAAAAGTACGAGCGGCAAATACGTTCCGGAGAGAATTAACAGATACCGATGTTCACGCAACAGTGTCCGCTCAAAAAACAGAGCCGCAACAACACCCGCAAGGAGCACCCAAAAGTATAGGAGCGTAGTGGAAGTAGCGAGTGTCGGAAGATTATGTGCAATATTTTGCAGAGCACTTGCGCCAGCTTCGCTGTAAGGATTTTTAAAGTGGGCAATAATGTTCCCTGCAAGTCCTCCACGAGAAATCTCTCCGGAGTAAATAACAAGCCATGGTACAAGAGCAAGCAGTGAACTGGCGCCGAGTTTACACAGATTTAGAAATCGGGACTTCCACGCGCCACCAGAGAAAAGTACTGCCAGCGTATACGCAGGTATGAGAAACACGAATACCGAGGGCTTGGAAACAACCGCGAGGCCAAGGAGTATTCCCGAAACCAGAAACTTGCGCTTTTCAAAAAAATAAAAAGACAACAGAAAGAACAGAAAGCCCGGTATCTCACCCATCACACTCCGGCCGTTGCCGTAAAACGGGGCAAAGGTTGCGAATAAGAGTGTTCCGAAATACGCGACACGCGGCCCCCACAGCCGTTTGGCAACAAAAAAGAGAGAGAGAATGCACGCACTCATCCAAAAGAGCATATAGACCCGCGCCTGTGCAAGTCCGAATCCAAAGAGCTTGAAAAAACCAGCGAGTGGAAGTGTTACCGGATAACCGGTAGAACCCACCGTCGCGCCGGCGCCTGAAAAAGTATTCGGCGCGATAATAAGGTCCAGTTTTCCGAAGTCCGCGAAGTTGCGCGACAGCTCGACATTAATGGCCTCGTCATACCAGTAGGCGGGCTTTGTGGTGAGCGTTACTGCGGAATATACACTTACAAAGATCAATACGCCTATGAGAAAAAACCACTCAATTTTCCGTTGTGATTTGAGAATTGATTGAAAATTGACCATTGAAAATTGAAAATTAAATTACAGGTTTATTTTTTCATCAACAATATAGTGCGGACGGCCTTTCACTTCGTCAAAAATAGCGCCGATATATTCCCCGATAATTCCGAGAAACAGGAGCTGAAGACCTCCGAACACGGAGAGTAACACTACAAGTGTGGCATATCCTGTCGGAAGCTGTTTTAAAAACAAAAACTGCACCACGGTAAAAAGGGCATAGGCAAAGCCGAATAGTGCGAATATAAGTCCCGCCAGAATAGTAACCCGCAGCGGCTTACGGCTAAACGAAACAACACCCGAAAGTCCAAAGGTGATAAGACGGGAAAGCGAGTACTTGCTTGTGCCCGCCCCGCGCGGGCGGCCGTTGAAGCGCACTGCGGCTTGATTGAAGCCAATCCACGGAATAATGCCGCGCAAAAACAAATTGCGCTCCCGTATCTCTTTACGGAGAATGTCCGCCACGCGCCGCGAGATGAGCCGGAAGTCAGCCGCGTTGCTGTGTATCCGCACATCCGAAATTTTGTTCAGGAACCAGTAAAATATGTCCGAACACCACTTTCGGTAAAAACTCTGGTCCGGAGGCGTACCGCGGACGGTGTAGACCACATCATTTCCCTTCTCATACTCAGCAATAAGCTCCTTAAGCACAGATGGCGGGTGCTGAAGGTCGGAGTCCATCATGATGACCGCATCCGCATCCGCGTGGTCAATGCCGGCAAGGAGCTGCATCTGGTGTCCGAACCGCGCGGAGAGATAGAGCACCTGCAGTTTCGTATCCGTCGCGGCCAATTCTTTAAGAATCGGCAGTGTCCGGTCGCTCCCGCGGCCCACTACAAAAAGCAGAGTAGTCGTGTACCCCGACAAGGTATCCACCTCTTTCCGGAGCTCGCGATAAAAATCCGCGATAACCTCCTCCTCGTTGTACACCGGTGCAATGACCGTAAGGGTACGCATAACAGAGAATTATTCTAATTTCTAATTGCTCTAATTATTCTAATCAAACCACAATCTCCAATTTCCAAGTTGGGAATTAGATATTTCGGGCATTCATTAGGTCAATTAGAATAATTAGGTTAATTAGGTTAATTGTTTTAGTTTGCTAATATTTGCAAAAATCTTCGGCACCACTATCTTTCCCGGCACCTCATGCACCGATTCCTGCACGATATCCATTGAAAGACCCGCGGACGTGAGCATTTTCAGAAGCACCTCCCGCAAGGATACACTGTTTCCTTTTCCCACATTATATATCTCGCCGGTCTTCCCTTTCTCCATGACCCTGCGATAATAGCCAATCGCTTCATCAATAGCAATATAATCGCGCTCCACAGAAAGGTCCCCCGTAATAATCTTTGAAATCTCGCCCCGTTTATACCTCTCTATTTCCTGCTCCATTTTTCCTACAAATAAACGGGGTGACATGCCTGTGCCGAGAAGATTGAACGGCCGAACCGCTACTATATCCACTCCGTACAAACGGACATACGCTTCCATCAATTTCGTTTGGAAGACCTTCACCAGACCATACACCGAAACAGGCATGAGCGGATGCTCCTCCGAAACACCCTGCAAGGGAGAAAGGGGGAATCCGTATTCCGCTGAACTTCCGATAAGAAGCACACGGCTGCGAAGGCCCGCTATGCTTACCGCATCAAGAACGGCTTTGGTGGCAAGTACGTTGGATTCATAATCGGTGTTATAGATATTCGTGTAACTGCCGCGAAGCTGATAGATTTCGTCCGGTTTGACGTCCCCCACAGAGCCCGACACATGCACTTCCCGCGACGTATCTAGAGAAAGAAGCCGGACTAAATGCCGTCCGGTAAATCCGTCTGCTCCCAAAATCAGAACTCTTTTTTTCGCCATGGCAGTATTCCATCAGTATAACGCAAAAAGTGTGCGCTATATCTTACTGTGAATTACGAAACTCAACTCCTGGTTGTCATTCCCGTGAAAACGGGAATCCAGTTCTTAAAAAATGAGCCCTATTCTGGATCCCCGCATGCGCGAGAGCCTGTCCTCGTACTTGATACGGGGGATGACAGAAAAGAGAGTTTCGTAATTCACGGTATCTTAACAAACTCAAGGATGCGCTGTGCCCGTTTATCCCACGTACACTCGCGCACCTTTGAAGTAGCGGCCTCTGCACGGACAACTGCTTCCGGTGCAAGCGCCTGCATCACCGCAGACACAGAACTCTGCGGGTCGTCCGGAGTAAAAAATATGGCCTCTCTTTCGGAGAGTACTTCGCGAAGCGACGGCAGGTCTGACGCGACAATCGGCACACCCGAAGCCATGTGTGCAAAGAGCTTGAGCGGCGAGGTAAACTCGCGCGAAATCCGCTCTTTCCCCGAATTGGGAACAAGGAGCACGTCTGCCGCGCGCTGGATTAGGGGAAGTTCTGCGTACGGCCGATACCCCAGAAAAGTCGTTTCCCTGTACTGCTTCTGGAGGCCTACAATCTCCTTAGGGGTGCCTCCCACGACTACCGTCCGAATACCCCTTTCTTGAAGCGTTTTAGAGGCCTGAAGCACTGTTTTGAGGCCTTTCCAGGCCTCAAAACCCCCTATGTAGAGGGCTATCTTATCCTCTAATGGCAGGCCCAGATGCTTTCGCGCTTCCTCCTTGGAAACCGGAATATTGAACTGCTCCAGGTCTACCGCATCATGAGCTACCAAAATCTGTTTACTTGGATACCCTCGCGCCGAAAGTGCTCGCTTGAGTCCTCCGGTAATAGCAATAATTCCGAGCGCTTTTTTAACAAACTGCTGCAAAAAGCTTCCGCGAAGCTGGTGCATTTCGTAAAACGCACGTGTTCCTTTTGGAAGAAGTAGGAGCGGGAGCTCTTCGCGGGTGTACACAATTATGTCTGATTCTCCCTTTTTTAAAGGGAGCACCACATTCTGATGCGTGGAGGGATTTTTGAAATCCTCCGGCCGTTGGCCACCTCCTTTAGAAAAGGAGGAATAAGATAGAACCCGTCGCGCGGCTCTCCATGCGAACACAAGCGACTCAATCAGAAATCCGACTTTCCCCAGTCCGACACTATCGGGTACGGGGATTTTTTCTATACTGAAATTTCTCTCCACTGCGTAATACGAAAACGGGTCTGCATCAAATGTCTTCCGGTCCGGAACCAGCAGCGTTACCTCTGCACCTTGCCGTGCAAATGCCTCGCACATTTTGGCAACCTGTATGCCGTGTGCCCGCTCGGTCGGCATCCTGATATTAGCAATATAAAATAATTTCATCTTCATCTCAACTATAACTCTCTTATATGCTTTTTTGTACTGAATATCTCTTATACAAAAAATTAGCTCTGTGTAAAGGTACACAGAGCTGAGAGTAAGGATTCTAAAGAACCAAAGAATTTCCCTACCTGCGAAACGCAAACCAGTCACTTCGTACACTGAACTGGTGAACCAGAGCCACACCCGCCTCGCGCTTCCCACAATACCACCGCACGAAGCACGCTTGTTCGCCCCCAATGTTCCGGTCCGTGGTGGCCACCACGCGCATGGAATTTAATCCAAGCTCCTTGTGAAGTTCTGGATACTGCCGGCCAATTGCGAAGACCTCGCGAGGTACGGTTCGTGTAAAACCTTCCTCCACCGCCCAATTTTGCGCCAGTTCCCAGTGATAACCTGCGTTATATTTTCCTGCCGGATGGTTAAGCAGAATATGCTCCTGTTCTTCTTCTCCTGCCCCAGTCGGCACAAAGCAGTTCCCAACGTTGAGAATACGCTCACCCCCATTATAGGGTAGCAGAGTTTCCAGTGCTTCATGCCACGGCTGGTCCAATAAGACATTCACGCGAAGAATGTGAATTCTCGCACCGGCGGGGGCAATGATGTCGGGCATTTTCCGAACTGACTCTATCCGACTAGCAGTCACAGGCAATTCGCTCATATCTCACCTTTCTTTTGTTGTAATCCACTTGAAGCAGCGAACGTATCGCGGCCAAAAGCAGACAGTTGTGATTTGTGACAGGAATTAAAGAAATCCTAAATCTGTTAAGATATTACCATAATTATACTCCATGCGTCAAGGCAGAAAAATCCATACTTTTATTCTTTACGTAATAAAAATGGGAACTACATGCTATTTAACCAAAAACACGTTATAACCACTTACCTGTTTGCTTCTGATATTTCCGGTGAGTCGGTCAAGTACGCGTCCGAAGAAAAGCGGAAACGCATATCTTCCAAGCGGGGAAATCCGAATCCAGGTTTCA
>JAUSHG010000082.1 GCA_030648695.1 bacterium
TTATTATTTTCCTTATTTTTTTGATCTCTTTATGCTCTGTCGGTTTATTGCACCAACGGAAAAACTTAAAAAGCTTAATATTCCGCTCCACATTTTTCTTTTTTTGCAGTATTCTGCTATATTTCTTCTCTCCTAACTTTCCAACTTATCAACTTCAAAACTAACAACTATGAGCCAAGACCGTCTGATAAAACTTAACTGCGGTAAGTGCAAGCGCACTAACTACTGGTCAAGCAAAAACAAGAAAAAGGTGGAGCGGAAGATTACGCTTTTGAAGTTTTGCCGTTGGTGCAAGAAACGGACAGAGCATAAAGAGAGCAAAAAATGACGGAAAATAAGAAGTGAAGCGACTATATTTTCCGTCATCCCCGCGACGGCGGGGATCCAGAAAAAACAAAACCGCCGAGAGGCGGTTTTGTTTAATACGGGAGCTGGAGGAATCGAACCTCCAACTAGCGTTTTGGAGACGCTCGTTATACCACTTAACTAAGCTCCCATCGGAAGCCATGGTAGCATAAATCAGAATTGGCCGAAATGTGTGTTAGCGCATTCCCGTCTTTATTTTTACCCGAATCATATCATCTTCCAGATGCTCAATTCGGTTTGTGTGGCGAATTTCAATTTTGATAAGGCGATCTTCAATGCTATTTAATCGGGTATCAACTTTATCAAACCGCTTATCTACCGCTTCAAATCGCTTATCTACCGCTTCAAACCGTTTATCAACAGCTTCAAAACCCTTATGGACAGAACGAGCTAAGTCCTCAATGAGTTGATTGGTAGATTTTTTAGCCATGAACAAAATGATAGCATATTCGCGCTACCCTAAAAAGTGGATAATTTCACTCCTTATCTCCAGCAATTCTTTCGGGGTGAACCATTTTATTTTCTTGTTGCGCCTAAACCACGTCATTTGTCTTTTTGCATAGTGCCAGATTTCGGTCTGCAATTTTGCAACCATTTCCTTCTCGCTAATCAGTCCGCGGAGATGCTGTGCAACATATCGATACTCAAGACCGAGCGAATCCAGTCGTTTCCAAGACATGCTGCTTGTATGCAAGTTTCGTACCTCTGCAATCATTCCTCCTTTGATTCGCCGCACAAGCCGCTTTGCAATCCGCTTCTGCAATTTCTCTCTTGGTACAACCAGTCCAATGTATAACGGTTTGTACAAATGAGATTTCGCGTCAGTTTTGCGCTTTAAGTTTCGCGCTGTGCCCCGTACCGAGCTTTGCTCTGGTACCGGGGTCAGTTTTGCGGTTCGTGCAATCTCAATTGCACGAACTAAACGGCGGGGGTTATGACGGTCAATCGTCTTCGCACGTTTGAGGTCCAACTTCTTTAGCAGAGAAAAGAGTTCAGAAGTGGATTTCTTGGCGAGTTTTTTTCGGAGCGCCGGATTGGGAGGAACATCCGGAAACTGCATTTCTCCCAGAAGCGCATCAATGTAGAGACCGGTGCCCCCGACAACAATCGGAAGTTTTTTGCGTCGGACAATTTCTGAAATAGTGCGGTGTCCCTCCTTCACATATCGCGCCACACTGTATTGACCGCGCGGGCTCGCCACATCAAGCAAATGATGAGGAATACCGAGCATCTCCCGTTTGGTGATTTTGCCGGTGCCGATAGTGAGTCCCTGATACACCTGCCGCGAATCTGCAGAAATCACCTCGCCATTGAATCTTTTGGCGAGTTCTACGGCAAGCGCGCTCTTACCCACAGCGGTAGGTCCTACCACTGCTATCACTTTATATTTTCCTGACTTCATTGTGCCGGGAGAGAGACTTGCACTCTCACGATGTTGCCATCGCGGGATTTTGAGTCCCGTGCGTCTGCTAATTCCGCCATCCCGGCAGTGCAGACAATGTACAACAGAAAGTAGTTCACATCAAATGAGTTGTTGTGCAAAATTTACCTGTGGTAGAATAGAGAAAATTACAACCCCCTCTCAATCTCCCCCTTTGAAAGGGGGAGAGGAGGGAGAGAACTATGGTTAATTTCTACAACAACGCAATTTTCTGGGTGGAGGTGGATAAGGTAAAGCCCAACCCGTTCCAGCCGCGCCGCGAATTTGACGAAGCGCGTTTGCAGGAGCTCTCCGAGTCCATACGCATGTACGGGGTGCTCCAGCCGCTTGTCGTCACGCGCAAAGAAATTGCCCGAGACGACGGCTCGCTTTTTGTTGAGTACGAGCTTATTTCAGGCGAGCGGCGTCTGCGCGCCTCACGTCTTGCCGGTATCGGGCAGGTACCGGTCTTAATCCGCCATGGCGAGGAGAATGACCGCGAGAAGCTTGAACTGGCGATTATTGAGAACCTTCAGCGCGAAGACCTCAATTCGGTTGACCGTGCGCATGCATTCAAGCGCCTTTCCGCTGAATTCGGTTTCAAACATACCGACATTGGCAAGAAAGTGGGGAAGAGCCGCGAGTATGTGTCCAACACCCTGCGTATTCTGGATTTGCCGGAGGAAATCCTCAAAGCGCTCTCCGAGGGCCGGCTCTCCGAGGGTCACACACGCCCGCTCTTGATGCTTGTTGACCGCCCGCAGGAGCAGATTACTCTGTTTAAGGAAATTGTGTATAAAAAAGTAACGGTGCGCGAAGCCGAACTTATTGCGCGCCACATTGCCGTGGAGCGCGCCCGGCGCAAACCGCTTGAAATCAGTCCGGAACTGCGCGCGGTGGAGGAAAAACTGCGCGAAGCGCTTGGTACACGGGTGCGCATTGAACAGGGCGGGGAGGGAGGCAAGATTCTTATTGATTTTTTCTCCACCGAAGACCTTCGTTCTATTCTGGAACTTATGAACTCAAATCAGAAGCGTTCACCCGAACAAATGTTGCAAAGCAACATTAGCGCGGGCAAGCATGATGAAATGCTTATGCGCCATGTCTCAAATCTGCCGTCTGAAAAACTGGCGGAGCTTGACAGCGCAGCACAGAAGCCCCCGGAGGAAACCGGAGAGGATATGTATTCGGTACGGTCTTTTACGGTGTAATCCCCCTTAGTAAAGGGGGTGCCGAGTCCGCGAGGCGGGGGGTTATCCCCCTTAATAAAGGGGGCGAGCC
>JAUSHG010000067.1 GCA_030648695.1 bacterium
CCTTGGTGTAAACTTGAGGCAAAAAAATATGCGGCTCTTTCCGTTCCACTGACCGAGGCGGGTCGCCAGCTTGGCGGTTGGCACAATCAACTGAAAAAGCAAAACTCCGCCCCGACGAAAGCCGGAGCGGAGAAATGAAGCGAGTTGCGAGAGAAGCCGACGGGTTGTGCTCGTTCCAGCCGTTGTCAAGCCAGTTGTAGTTCCAGTTCCACGCGTCGTCGTTCCAGTAGAAGTACAAGACGTACCGGTTGCCGTTCGGACTGCGAAGAATTGTATAAGGCGCCTCCTGTGCCACTACCTCTTGAATGCTCTCAAGGTTGTATCGTATTTGACATCGTAATGCCCTAGCGCCTCATACCAAGTATTTTCATTTTTGTTAAGCGTTTGCATACACCACCCTACCCAAAACCGTAGTCAAGGATATTCCCGATGTATGAATACTGAGTTCGGTAGCGGGAGACCTTAGTCGCCCGCATATTCACCTACTATCGCCTTAACCATATCACAGATTAAAAAATAACCTCGTACCGAATGGTACGAGGTTGGAGTTTGATAGGCGATATCTCCCACGCCTTGCGAACAAAGAACTAAGTTCAAAGGGACCAAAAGTCCCAAGGTACTTAGTTTTGAGAACTAACTTGCGGAGAAACAACAGACGGACCGTCGGCGAACCAGACGCCGCCAAGCCCGTCGCAGCCCCAGCCCCACGCGTCGCCGCGCCAGCAGAAGCACAAGACGTACCGGTCGCCGTGCGGACTGCGAAGAATGGTCCCATCACAAAAGATGTAGGTGGTGTTGCCATTCGTCTGCGCCTTGAAGCGTTCAGGAATGAGATGCTGATTTTTCCAAAAGGTGAGAAAAATACCCGCGTCGGGACGAATCACGTCTGTCATCTTCTGAAGACGCGCGAGTTTCTCTTCACCAACAATGGAATCCTCACCCTCCTTGAGAGTGGTTTCCAACCGAAGCCGCGTAACATCAAGCGTAGTGAGAGCAAGCGACCGCGTGTCCTGCTCTTCCTCGCCTTCCAAACCATTTCCATTCGCCGGACCTTTCCAGATGGTCCAACCCTTGCCAATAAACTCGGCGGGGTTAAAGGCACTGGTGCGGTCAATGGTGATGGTCTCTACCTTGCCGATGAGCACCTGTGCCCGATTTTTGAGAAAGAGAGTGAACTCTTTCCCCGCTTCCACAGGGTGTTGAAACACCCATTCGGCGGTTGTATCGGGGACTTCTTCAACGGCGACATTATTCTGAAGCGTCGCCAACATTCGAGTGGCCCTTGTCGGGTCTGTGATTAGCTGACTCATACGAGCTTACCTTTCGCTTTGGTTGTTGTACGCTGACCGGAAACCTCAATACCTGAAGTTCCAGCTGACGTCTGTGGTGTATTTACCGCAGAGTAAAAAAGCCGTAGTGTTTTTTGGCTTCTCTACTCTGCAGTAAAATACAAAATGAGGGTATCAAAGAACTACTGATAGTATACCATGAATAGTGGCATAAATCAAGCTTCTAAACCGGCTAAACGGCTAAACGCACGTTTAGCCGTTGAAATGGCTCTATAGAGGGCTCAAAATTAGTACGACTTTACGTTGAACCGGCGGGCCCAGACCTGCAGTGTGAGAATCGCCCAGAGCGAAGTCAGATGATAACCACCGTTTAAGTGCTCTTCCAGATACTCGCGTACCTTGTCCCAATTGAACAAATGGCGGGTTGCCTCTGCGTAATCGGGTGAGAGAATATCGCGCGCCGCCTGCGCAACATGCGGGTAACGCAGCCACTTGGCGCTTGGTGAAAACCAGCCGCGTTTTGGCTGATTCAGAAGTTCATCCGGAATAAATCCTTTAAATGCATCCTTAAGAATACTCTTGGTGCGGAAGGGAGAAACCTTGAGAGAAAGCGGAATAGAATCTGCGAACGCAATAAGCTCTAAATCGAGCAAGGGCACGCGCGCCTCCACTCCGGCCGCCATGGTCATTTTGTCGGTGCGCATAAGCGATTCGTCGGGAAGCCAGCTTTCACGGTCAGCACGCATAAACTGTGTTTCAAACGGCTTCTCCAATTTTCCAAAGAATTTCTTATCGTAAAAATCCTTCACCTGCTGTTCCTGATTAATATGCGACGCAAGAAGGGGTGCCAATTCTTTTTCTTTCAGAAAATGGAATTGCGCGAACCGCTCTATTCCCGCCGCGGTGTCCAATTTTCCGGCTTTGGGAACGACAGCACTAACTCCTTTGCGCAAAAACGCGGGCAACGTTCTGTAGTAGGACGAAAGAAGCGAGAGTCGATAGCGCTCGTACCCGCCAAAGAGCTCGTCTCCCCCGTCGCCGCCAAGCACCACCGTTACTTTGTTCTTTGCAAAACGGGAAAGCAAGAGCTGGGGAATTATCGTGGCGTTTGAAATCGGCTCATCCAGATGATATACCGCCTCCTCAAAGAGAGGCAGAATGTCGCGGGGCGAAAGAAGTATCTCATTATGCGAGGTGCCGAAAAACTGTGCGGTCTTTCGTGCAAGCAGAAAGTCGGCATTAAATTTCTCGGCCTGCTCCCCTTCGCGGAGTTCAAATCCAACCGAAAACGTCTCCACTTTCCCCTGTGCCTGGCTCATTCCTTCAAGCACCGCGCTTGAGTCAATGCCGCCGGAGAGATAGAGCCCCACCGGCCGGTCCGAAACCAGCTGTTTTTTCACTGCACCTTGCACACGACTTCGCAATTCTTCGGAAAGCCGCTCGATGCCTCCCCTCCTCAGTTGAGGAGGGGTGCCGAGTCCGCGAGGCGGGGTGGTGCTGTCTTCTGATGCAAATGAAGAGAAAGAAACCTTGCCATTGTGATGCGTAAGCAGATGCCCCGGCAGAAGTTTTTTGATGCCGGAAAACATCGTGAGCGGAGCCGGTACATAATTGACCCGCAAATACAGATTGAGTGCCAGAGGGTTGAGCTCCCGCTTTACATGCGCATGTTCAAGAATGGCTTTTATTTCAGATGCAAAAACCAATCGTTCCCCGTCCAAATGGTAATACAGGGGCTTGATACCAACGGGGTCGCGGGCAAGCAGAAGCTTCTTTTCAGTGCTGTCCCAGAGCGCAATTGCAAACATACCTTGCAGACGGGCAAATACTTTCTCGCCCCATTTTGCAAAACCGGCAAGAATAACCTCGGTGTCGCTCTCGCTTTTGAACGGATACCCCGCAAGTTCCTTGCGCAACTCTTTATAGTTATAAATCTCCCCACCAAAGGAAATGACAAAACGACCGTCATTACTTTGCATGGGCTGATTGCCGAGCGCCGAGAGGTCAAGTATGGAGAGCCGATTATGCCCCAAGGTAACACAATTGTCCGCATATATACCGGTACTATCCGGTCCGCGATGTGCCGTGATTGCATTCATGCGCTTTGCGAGCGCTTCATCTTTCCATGTGAATCCGTTGATACTACACATGCTATTTAAACCCTTTTTTCAACAACGAAGTTGTAGGCCAGCGGAAACTGCCCCGCGAAATCACGTTTGGGGCGCACCAAAGAAAGCAGGCCGTCTAACCCCCAGATAATAGGTAAAAACAACAGATGCAAAGGACTCCACATGAGCATGTCAAATTGCTCATAGGCCGCGAGAAACGGACCGCGGCCAATCGGCTCAATTCGTTCCACCGAAAATCCATGCGAGGTAAACAAATCATGCAGAGCGGTATCGGTCAGCCGTACATAATCCTCGGGGTCGCGGTGCACGTTGATGAGGAACGGAATGGTGCCGATAAGTTTCCCCCCGCTCCCGAGCAGACGGTGAATTTCTGTAAGTACAAATTCATGCTCTTTGAGATGCTCAAGCACATTAAACAAAAAGACGAAATTTTGTGAACCGTCGGCAAGAGGCACCGGCTCTTTAGTTATATCCAGTACAAAATGAGCACCGGATTTTGGCGAGGCATCGAGCGTCTGCACGCGAGCACCCGGTACAAGAGGAAGAAACCGATAATGACTGGCCCGTCCTCCGCCGCTCCCGATGTCAAGAATATTACCCCACACAGGCGAAGTTTGCCGCCAAAATAAATTGGTGAGCGTACGCGAAACCGCTTTGCCGCATAGCACTTCTTTCAGCGTGGCGAACAAAGACGGACGATAGTGGGATTTATGATGCATAAAAAGAGAGAATCTTTGAAATTAACGTGTTCAGATTATGGTTCTTTTCCACATACTGCCGCGCCTCTTCATTATATACAAGCCGTCCTGCTTTGTTTGCCTCAATGATTTTGTTCGCCAGATCCTTGTAATCGCCCTGCTTGAACTTGAAAATACCCGGAATGGACTCGGAAAACGCTTCGCTTGAGGTGAATAC
>JAUSHG010000005.1 GCA_030648695.1 bacterium
AAACACCGCAAGATTTATAGAGCCCAAGTTACACACATCGCTGTCATGGAGCCATTGTTCTCCACATGGATTGGTCGCTTCCAAGCGACCAAGATGCGGAACGGGATTGGTTCGATTTGCCGCGTCCGGAAAAAGTACCCCCGGCTCGCCATTGCTCCATGCAGCCTCCACAATGACATCCATGAGTTCGCGCGCGGTCATAGTGACATCTTCATGCCCAACGTAGGCACCGCGATTGTTGCGCTTGATTACCCGCGGCTTCATTTTCTGTCCTTTCCATTCGCAAAGCCACGGCTCATTACGGTCTTCCTTTACCGCGCGCATAAATTCGTCTGTCATCCCTACCGAGATATTGAAATTCACAATCGTCCCTTCTTTTTTCTTGCATTCAATAAATTCCAAAATGTCCGGGTGATCAACGCGCATGACTCCCATATTCGCGCCGTGTCGTCCTTGCTGTTTAATTACTCCAAACGCGGTATTGTACGCGTGCAAAAAAGAAACCGGACCTGACGCTTGTCCGCGAGATGCAATCGTCGTCGTACCCGCGGGGCGAAGAAGATGCCAGGCGAATCCAAGTCCTGATCCCGCTTGCTGCAAAAGTGAGGCATCGCGAAGCGTTGAAAAAATCCCATCCATGCTATCGCCAAAATGCAAGACAATGCAATTCGCTACGACCCTCGTCGGACCGCCGGCGTTGGTAATCGTGCGTCCGGCAGGAGTAAACTCAAAACGAGAAAGCACTTTATAAAAAGACTGCTCCCAAAATGTTACTTGCTCTTCGGTTGCGCCATACTTATATTCAACCTCGGCAAGCGCGCGCGCGATTCGCCGAAACATTCCTTTCGGAGTCTCCACCACTTCTCCTTTTTCATTTCGCACAAGGTATCGCTTTTCAATAACGCGGATCGCGTTGTCGACAAACCCAAGTTCACGGCCATCACGCCAAATTTCGTCCTTAGTAACCGGACGCGCATCTTGAATAAGATTTCTAATTTTGTTTTTGGTCATTTCTGCTGATGCGGTTGGCGACATACAAACGATGAAATTTGATTATTTTGTCTTTATTTTTAGAGAAAAAAAGATACCCCCTTCTGGGCACTGTTGCCGAATATCATTCTGGCTATTTCTTCCAAAATCCGGCTACGACTCGCTGAAAATTACTCGATATAGCTGTGCTATGCCTGCGCATTTTCAACTCGTCTCGCGCGTATTTTGAAAGAACTATCTCAAAAGCATATTCGGCAGCAATGCTTTTTTGTTTTTGTGTGAGGTATTTTTTATGGGACTCCTTCTTTCCCTCCTATTGTACGCTACCCATTTATACTGTCAAATCCTAAAACTTTCTCGCTCTTATAAGGGAATTTCTCTACCGGAGTCGCACATATGATAGATCACTGTGGACAACTCAAAAATAAACGCCCGGATGCTTGCGCAGAGCCGGGGTACAGCGTGATCAGAAATGTAGCGGTGCAGCCACGGATTTGGTCGGTGACGTACTTATTCGCCGGTTGCGAGCCAGGAAACGGCCCGCGAGATCCGCTCGGCGCTGTGAGGATCGTCACCAATCGTGTTCACGAAGTGCACGAACGAAGCGGTAGTACCACGCCCAACCAGCCGGAACAGCGCATCGCGAGCGTACTCGGACCAGTCCACGAGCAACACGCGCCGCGAGGGCGAAGCAGGGATGTTAGTACGCGCAGCTTCGGTGATGAACGGCAAGAGGTGCGCGACACCCTCGTCACTGTCAAAGCAGATCATGTGTTGGCTCGTGGCCAACAAGATCGCCAGACGCTGGCCCCATGCGAGATTCCGCAACGCACTGCCAGTATCATTCATCACATGCCCAAGCAATGGCAAGTGAGCCTCCGAGAACTCGACGGCCATACGGCCGCAGTCGACGACTTCCGAAGGTTGTTCGTAGGAAGCGAGCGCCCCTTCGAAAGTCTCCGCGTGGATGCGGGAACTCTTGTCACCGATGGTTCCCGGAAGCGTCGTCGCGAGCAAGTCCCCCGCGAGCAAGTTCACTCGCCCGAAAGGCGGCGGTAGCGCCGCGCAGATCTGACGAGCAACGACCACAGCATTAGTGCCGGATGCTTCCTGCGACAGACCGATCATCAGGACACTTTGAACGACCATGGGATGTTTTCCCTTCCTGTGCAAAACACGTTACGCGCCAAATTTTGAAGTGCTATTTTGAGCAATGGCGCAAATACTCAAAATCAAAACAGTATAGCACGCAAAACCCACCCCGTCAAGCGTCGATCCACTTTCTCCACACTTAAGGGTGGACAGTCGTGTCGGTAGTCCGCAACAAAAATGCTGCGCAGGGCAAGCGGATATGACTCTCATCCTCCCCTCTAGGAGGCACTGGTGCACTGACAGCTCACAGCAAACATTCTGCGGAGGCCGAGCGGGCACGGACTCCGACCGCAGTCGGAGGAGCGAGGCCGAGCAAAAACAGCGACCGCCTCGCAGGGGCGGCCGACTGTGGTGTTTGCGTGAGTTGGCGGCGCACTAGTGCTGACGCCCCTAATTCCCAAGTTTCCTGCGAATAAACGCCGGGATCTCAAGGTCCTCTTCGTCAGCGGGAGCAGCCGCTTTCACCGGCGCCGGTCTTGACTCCTCTCGTTTGACCGGTTTTATATCAAATGGTCTTGCTGATGTTTTTTCCTCCTGCTTTTGTTGAGGCTGCGGACGAGGAGCCGGAGGCGTGTAGGAAGAACGCGGGGGTGGCACCGGTTGTGCCTTCATCCCAACAAAAGAAGAAGGCATTGAGGCCGGGCTAAACCCCGTCGCGATAACCGTAATCTTTATTTCATCTTTGAGACTGTCATCAAGCACTGCTCCAAAAATAACCCGCGCTGAAGGATCCGCGGTTCCGGTAATAAGTTTTGCCGCCTCGTTTACTT
>JAUSHG010000006.1 GCA_030648695.1 bacterium
GGAGGGATTTATCACGCTTCTGCATCTTGGGGCGTACTTCCTCGTTGCCTCGTCAGTACTTGATACCGAGAAGTGGTGGTATCGTTTGTTTGCCACGAGTGTCGGTGTTTCCGCATTTTTAGGTATTTACGGAATACTTCAGCTTGCGGGTGTCATTGTCATCAATCAGGGAGGCGTGCGTTTGGACGGCACCTTCGGCAACGCCGCGTACTTTGCGGGCTACATGCTCTTCCATTTGTTCCTGACACTGTTCCTCATTCTGCGTCATCGCGTTCCTGCGAATCGCAAATGGATGTACGGCGCCGCAATGTTGCTCCAGCTCTTTGTGCTCTATTTCAGCGCCACCAGAGGTGCCGCTGTCGGACTCATCGGAGGTCTGTTGCTCTCTTCGCTTCTTCTTGCCCTTTTTGAAAAGCAGAACCGTTCGCTACGCAAGTGGGCTATCGGCACTATTGTGGGGGTGCTGGTGGTGGTCGGAGCAATCTATAGCGTGCGCAACGTCGAGTGGGTAGCCAAGAATCCGGTACTTTCGCGCTTCGCGACCATTAACCTCCAGAGTGCGCCGGCCCGCTTCATGGTCTGGGGCATGGCTTTTGAAGGTTTTAAAGAAAACCCGATTCTCGGCTGGGGGCAGGAGGGTTTTAACTTTGTATTCAATAAGTACTACAACCCCGACATGTGGAGCCAGGAGGCATGGTTTGACCGCACACACAATATCTTCTTTGACTGGCTCATAGCCGGAGGGCTTCTGGGACTTCTTGCCTATCTCTCCCTCCATGCGGGACTGCTCTACTATATATGGAAGGGAAAGCCGGAAAGTAGCGCGACACCATTCTCCTTTGCCGAGAAAAGCGTGCTCACGGGTCTTCTTGCCGCCTATGTTGTGCAGAACCTCTTTGTGTTTGACAACATTGGCACCTATATCCTGTTCTTTTCACTGCTTGCCTTCATGCATTCCCGCGTTTCCGTGCCGACACGGCTCGCCGCTCTTCCCGCGCTCTCCAAGGGGGCAGTTTCGCAGACAGCGCTCGCAAGCGTGACAGTACTGTTTATCGCGGTGCTTTACTTTGCGAACGTCCGCGGCATTGCTCTGGCGCAGGATTTGATAGCGGGACTCAAGTCACACCCGAAGGGACTCGGCGAAAATCTGGAAGCATACCGCCGCGCCTCCAAAAAGAACATGGTGGGCAGGCAGGAAACTGCCGAGCAGTTCCTGCAGGCCGCGGTTGCGGTGACCGGGGCAGCCGGAGCTCCTGCGGAAATCAAAGAGACATTTGCAAAAGAGGCGGCGGAAACCATGGAGAGGGAAGTGGAACACGTACCCTCTGATGCCCGACTGAGCGTATTCCTCGGTGTGTTCTACAACCGCATGCGCGCATTTGATAAAGCGCTCGGGCATCTTTCAAAAGCGCATGAACTCTCGCCGACCAAGCAGACGATTACGTTTGAAATCGCAAATGTGTATCTCAATCAGGGGAAATTTAACGAAGCACTTGTACTGCTCAAGGAGGCCTATGAGCTTGCCCCCGAATTTGATGAGGCGCGCAAGGTCTACGCGGTGGCCGCAATTTATGCAAATCGGTTTGACCTCGTTGAAGCACTGCTCGTACCGAAGTACGGCACCATCGCGGTTTCCGATGACCGCATTGTGAAGGCGTATTATGATGTGAAGCGCTACGCGCCGGTGCTTGAAATCTGGAAGGAACGAGTTGCGAAAAATCCGGACAACGCGCAAATGCGTACCTCGCTTGCCGCCGCCTATCTCTTGCTTGGCGACCGCAAAAAAGCAATCGCGGAAATAGAGGAGGCCATTCGCATTAACCCGGAGTTCAAAGCGCAGGGAGATTATTTCATTAGCGAAATTCGCGCCGGCCGCAACCCGTGAGATACACAGACACTACGAGTCACGAAAACCGACAACTAAAAATCACGAAGCAGAAGAGTCACGACATTGTTCGTGACTCTTCTGCTTTTAGTGTCTGTTCGTGTTCGCTATTTCGTGTCCGTTCGTGTATTTGCACGTGACCTTTTTGCATGTTCGTGTCCGATCGTGTTTTCTTTAATTTTGCGTCTGTTTAGCGAGTTCTGTAATTCGCGTCAGTTTCGCGTTTTTACAAAAGCTGTCAAGCAATCATGTTACGCTCCACCATGCCATTGGCGTCTGTCAATGCCATTTTGGCATGCCATTCATTTCTTTGGTTGGAAAACTTCTTTCCGGTAAAAAATTCGGGAATGAAACTAACTCAATTTCGTAGCATGAGAAATTCATGAAACACCGGGCACGACCCGAAAGACCCCAAGAGAAGAGCGTATGAAACATGCTGTTCCTTTTTCCGCCAGTCAATTTGCGTTTCAAGGGATTTTCAATGCAGGGCTCTATATAAAACTATTTTGACGACGGACTTTTTGCTGTCGCCGCATCAAATTCCTCTTTCATGTGCCGCGAGGCGCCATGCGCGCTGGCTTGGGAGAACTACTGCTCCATTTCTGCCTTGCTCGGCCCACCTCTTTTTGCCGAGAACAGCCCATTTCTCCACAGTTCTCGGCTGTTCCGCCCATATAATGTAGCTATTAGAAATTGAATCTTTTTCTCTTAATTTTCTTTGTTTTGGTAATTAAATAATTGGGCATTTTATTAGGTGAATTATGGTTCAACTTCGTTCACCATCTTGAGCCTGTCGAAAGAGCAATTAGGTGAATTAGAAATTTCTCTCCAATGGTCGCTGAACTTCTTTTTGAGGGCAACAAATACATCACGTCCAAGGCCGCCTCTCGGCTGACTGGATATGCGCCCGACTACATCGGCCAGCTTTGCCGCGGAGGGAAGCTCCAATGCCGAATGGTCGGGAGAAGCTGGTATGTTGCCGAGGCCTCTGTCTTGGAACATAAGTCGCTTAACCTAAACGCCGACCCCAAGAAGGCGGAGCGTCTGCGCACTTCGGAAACTTTAGCGGGTCTTCAAGGTCTGACCTTGGAGTCGGGAAAAAGGTCTGATCTTTCTCCGGAGGTAATTACGGCCGCTCCAATTCAGGTTCCGGCTTTCGGTTTTTCAGAAAAAGCCGCTGAATCGGAAATTCCGAAGATTCAAATGCTACCCGTTGTGGAGCGCAATGAAATTCTTAATTGGATTGAGGACGGGTTTGCAAAGACCGATTGGAGCAAGATTGCTTTGGAAAATCCGGTGCAGGTTGATTCTCCTCTTCCCCTTTCTAAAGGGGAAGTGCCGAGTCCGCGAGGCGAAGGGGTTTTGGGAGAGATAGCAGAGCGAGCGGAACTTTCTAACTTACCAACTACTTCGGAACCGGTTCCTCTGCTCAAGGTATCCCCCTTAGTAAAGGGGGTGCCCGAGTCGGCGAGGGCGGGGGTTATCCCCCTTATCAAAGGGGGTGGCCGAAGGCCGGGGGTTGTTACAACCCTCCCGCATAAGAATGCGAGTGCTCCCTTTATTAAGGGAGATCTTATCAAAGAAATTGAGCAGAAATCCAAGAGAATCCAAGGTCAGACCTTTTTCCCGATTCAAGGTCTGACCTTAAGTCCGATGTCGCCATTCCTGCTTAGGGCCGGCACCTTCGTGATGTCGCTTGTCTTTGTGTTCGGCGGATACGCATTTCTCTCCGCAGGCGGCATTGACCGCATGGAGCGCTTTGCTCGCATGGCGCTTCCGGTCGCGGTGGAGTTCGCGCGCGATGCCGCAGACGAGGCAGTGCTCCAATTCGCTGTATGGCAAGAAGACCCGGCCGATGCAGTGCTCGCGACACTTGATGGAGTGCCCCGCGCGCTTCAAGCCGGAGCAGATGCGGCTGCCGCATTTGCCGCGCGCATTCCGGAGTATGGCGCGAGTATGGCCGAGTTTATATCCGACTCCGCGATGTCCGCTTCATTGTCCGTGCGCGACCTGTTGACCCCGATGTTTACCGTCGGGACTCCGACCCTCGCAGGCGTCGGAGCCGGCGAGTCGCACTCTGTGCTTGAGGAAGCGGCTATTACGGTATACGAAACCATCAACGCCGGACTTTATTCTCTGCGCGGTGCGCCAACGTTTGTCTACAACGGCGTGCTCTCCATCAAGAATATTTTTGGAAAAACTCAAGTGCTTCCTGAATCCGATAAAGGTCTGACCTTGGAGTCGGGAAAAAGGTCAGACCTTGAAAGAGTTGCAACCTCTACAGAAGAACTCCGCCCACGTGTCGTGATACGCGAAAAAACCACCACGCTTGAAAGTCCGGCGCCGGAGGGCGCACTGCCGGTTATCGTGGAGCGCACCACCGAGCGCATCATTGTGGGCGACATTTCCCGCAAGGAGGTGGAGGAGAAGCTTATTGTGCTTCAAAATCGGCTGGCGCAGGATATTGCCGCCGCCAAGTCCGATGCCTCAAGCGCGAAAATCGCCACGGCCGCCAATACCACCTACATCAACAACGTCTACACTACGGTCGCAGGAACCAACAATCTGGACCGCGTGGACGACCTTGACCTCTTTAGCCCGACTATCACTAATGGCACTCTTATCGGGACCACGTTTTCCGGTGTGAATGGTACGTTCAACACGCTCACCGGCAATGCGGTGGTGCTTTCCGACACGCTTACCGTTTCCTCGTTCTCTACCTCAACGTTTGCCGGCGGGGTACAGCTCGCCACAAACGCAGGACTTGTTTCCATCGGCCCTACGTCAACTCCGCAGGCCTCGCTCTCCATTGCCGGACGACCCAATCAGCTCTCGCCGCTTCTCCTTGTTTCCACCTCCACCGCAAGCGCCACCTCCACCGCGTTTGTGATTGACTCAAACGGCAAGGTGGGGGTGGGGACGGCTGTTCCGACTCTGGATTTTAATGTGCTCGGTAATTCGTATTTTTCGGGAAACGTTGGCATCGGCACCACCTCGCCTTCCGCCACGCTTTCCGTGCAGGGTAACCTTCTGGTGTCCGGAAGTATCACTGCCATTACGACGATGGTGTCCACTTCAACCATTACCGGAATGAATTTTGTGGCGACCGATAGTGCGGCTACTTCTACGTTCGCAGGGGGGCTTGCTGTGGAGACAAGCGGACTGGTGTATGATTTTTCCTCAAACAAGGTGGGGATTGGGACGGCGGCGCCAAACTGGATGCTGCAGGTAAGCGGTACGCGGCCTTCGTTTGCCCTTTCTGACGCCGCCGCAGGCACAGACCTCAAACATTGGCTCTTCTCCTCTATGGGCGGCAACCTCTATATTGGCACGTCAACAGATGCGTATGGCACGAGCAGCCCGGCAGCGCTTACGGTTAGCAATGCCGGCAGAGTGGGAATCGGCACGACCTCGCCTGGGGCTGTGTTCTCGGTGCAGGGCGCGAGCTTGTTCAACGGCACAACCACCATAGACGGTGCAGGAAGCGGCATCACGTTTACAGGAAGCGGCAACCACGATATTACCGCCGCCAATGGGACTCTACGCATCGGGTCAAACACCATCATTGGCAACATTGAGGCGTTGGACTCTACCGTGGACATAGGCACGGCGGCAACGCGCTTTGACAAAATCTACGCCAATGAAGTGAATGCCTCAACGCTTGTCGGAACGCTCACCGGAGGCAACCTGACTGCCGAAACCTTTTCCATCAACTCCGACAACGCTTCCGCGGACGCCGAAGATGCAAACCTTGCTTTCAGTCGAGGCACACTTAGTCCAAATGCGCTCATCACGTGGGACGCAACTGGGGACGAGTTTGACTTCAATTCGGGATTCCACATAACGAACACCATCTCGGCGACGAGCACCGGCCTTATCCTTGACGGATTTACGACCGACATCACGACGGGCACGAACGAGCATCTCGCTCTCATGCCGAACGGAACGGGGAATGTCGGCGTGGGGACGACGAGTCCGGAAGCGAAATTACACGTGCTTAGCGTTGGCGCAAATGGTCAGATTGCAGTTTTTGAAGATAGCGTCGCTGATTCAAATCCTTCTATATCTATAAAAAATGATGCACATGATTACTTACTCCAAACTGTGGGAGTTCGTAGTGATAACTTTGAAATCTGGGACGAAACACTTTCTGCCACGCGACTTGCAATAACAACCGCCGGCAACGTCGGCATCGGGACGACGAGTCCTGCGAGTTTGCTCTCGGTGCATGGCAATTCCTATGTGAGCGGCACGGGATTCTTTGGCGGAGCGATTACGGCAACTTCCACATTGGCTATACAGAGCACCACGGCCACCTCTACCTTCTCCACGGGAGGTCTTACCGTCGGCACCTCGCAGTTTGTGGTACAGCAGACGAGCGGGAATGTGGGGATTGGGACGACGAGTCCGAGCCGCTACCTCTCGGTTACCGACGACGGCACGTACTCCGCGTACTTTTCGGGGCGCGTCGGTATCGGCACAAGGAGCCCGAATCGGCTCCTTGAGCTCGCCAGCGAAGGTTTCGCCGGTGTGCGCTACACCGACACTACCTCGGGCGGCTCATCGTGGGAAGCCGGCACGAGAGAGCACTTCGCAGGCGATTTCGCCATTCGAGATGTAACGAATCTTGCCACGCGACTGCTCATAGATTCGTCTGGCAACGTGGGGCTAGGCACCACCACTCCTTACACCGGATTAACTATCTATAGAGCGGCGGCAACTGCCGCGGGCTCACCGCAACTTACGTTCTCTGCTTCTAGCACTGTCTCGGGACATCCAGAGGCAATGAGCAACTGGACTATCGGAACCGACATTGCTTCAGGCGGAAAGTTCAAAATCTCTTCGTCTTCGGTACTCGGCACCAATGACCGATTTGTTATAGATGGAGCGGGCAACGTCGGCATCGGGACGACTTCTCC
>JAUSHG010000014.1 GCA_030648695.1 bacterium
AAGGTAAAAAGCGGAACCATTATTCCCTCCTCCGAAATGGGCGGCTATCCTTTGGACCGAATTGTGATTCTCGCGACCGGTGCGCAGGGAGACGAATTTGCCGCACTCACCCGCCTCGCCAACAAAAGCCACAAGCAGATACGCCTTTCGGAAAACGATACCGTCGTGCTCTCTTCCTCCATCGTACCGGGCAATGAAAAGGCCGTGCAGGACCTCAAGGACAACATTGCGCGGCACGGCACCAAAATCGTGCACTACCGCACCTCGGATGTCTACATTCACTCCACCGGACACGGCAACCGCGGCGAAATAGAATGGCTCCATAAGAAAATAAAATCAAAATTCTTTATTCCGGTGCACGGCACGCACTACATGCTCCGGCTCCATGCCGAGCTTGCGCAGAATTTGGGAGTGCCTAAGCAGAACATTGTCGTGCCTGACAACTCAATGATTATTGAAATCCAGAACAAAGGCGAGAAAATAGTCGTGCTCAAGGAAAAAGCGCCTAACAGCCCGCTCATGGTAGACGGCTTTGCCGTCGGCGACATGCAGGAGGTGGTGCTTCGCGACCGCCAGATGCTCGCCGAAGACGGTATGTTTGTCATCATCGGCTCCATCAACTCCGCCACAGGAAAACTCAAGAAATCACCGGACATTATCTCCCGCGGATTCGTGTATTTGCGCGAGTCGCAGGACCTTCTGCACCAGACCCGCATCATCATCAAGAAAACCATTGAAGATACGACCGCCGGCATGCACCCGATTAACTTTGACTATGTGAAGGAACAGCTCACCGACACCGTGGCTCGTTTCCTCTTCCAAAAAACCGCCAAAAGACCGATCGTGATTCCGGTTTTGCTTGGGGTTTAGCGCAAAACCGGAACTTTTAACTTCTAACTCTTAACCGTTAACAGTCAAGAGTTAAGGGTCAATGGTTAGCAGTTTTTTCATGGGTCATATACTATATTGACTATGACGATAGCAAAAAAACTGCTTTCTCCGCTTACCATCGTGTACGTGGTCTTCTTCTTTTTCTCCCTCCACATAGCGCTTCCCACCTACATCAACTCTACCTTTCTCCAGACCTTTGTTTCGGAGAAATACATTGGCCTTATCTTTACTGCCTCTTCACTCCTCGCCATTGTTGCCCTCATCATAGTTCCGAAGCTCTTGCGGCTCGTCGGCGATTACTTTGCCACCGCGCTTTTTCTGGTGCTTGAAATTGCGGCCTTTATCGGCATTGCCGCACTTAAAAATCCGGCGGCGATTATCGCACTGTTTCTCATAAGCCAGGCGCTTATTACGTTGATTTCCTTTGACCTTGACCTCGTGGTGGAACGCTACTCAAAACACAGCCAAACCGGCAGTATCCGCGGCCTGTACCTCACCTCCGCAAACGTGGCGTGGGTCGGGGCACCCGCGCTTGCCGGATTCCTGCTTGCAGGCGGAGCATACTGGCGGGTATATGTGGTCTCCTCTCTGGTGCTCATTCCCACACTTCTCTTGTTTACTGGAGCGCTCAACCGATTCAAGGACCCGCTGTATCGCACCATTCATTTCAAACATGCCGCAGGCCTCGTGTGGCGGAGCAAAAATCTGCGAAGCATTTTTCTCTCATCGGCGCTCCTCTCGGTATTTTTTATGATTATGGTTATTTACACGCCCCTCTACCTGCATGAACATCTGGGATTTGCATGGGGCCGGTTGGGCATTATGTTTTCCTTCATGCTCCTTCCGTTTCTTCTGCTTGAGGCGCCCTTGGGGCGCATTGCGGACAAAATGCTCGGAGAGAAGGAGCTGTTAACCGCGGGCTTTATCATTATGGCGCTTACCACTACCGCCATCACCTTTGTCGGAAATGCATCATTTGTAGTGTTTGGACTTCTGCTGTTTGGCACGCGTGTAGGCGCCACTTGCGTGGAAATCATGACCGAAACGTACTTTTTCAAAAAAGTGGGAAGCGAGGATGCGCAGATTATCAGCTTACAGCGCACTCTCCGCCCGCTCATGGGCATTCTTGGGCCGCTTGTTGCCACCGCCCTTCTCTACTTTATTCCGCTCCGGATGCTGTTTCTCGCGCTCGGGATTCTGATGCTCTTCGGAGTCCCGCTCGCCCTTGGCATCAAGGATACACGCTGAAATCAGCTTCGCTGAATTAGAGCGATTTTGACTTCTCACTCTTAACTGTTAACAGTCAACGGTTAAAAGTTAGTAGTGAACAAGGACTATTCGTCTTGTTCCTCCTCTTTCTTTTCCTTCACTTCGCTGTGCAATCCATCCCCGCAGTCGCAGGTCAGAAGCGCCTCGCCCTCCTTCTTACACTCTTCGGTTTGGCAGACGCCGGCAATACTTGCCTCTCCGCCGCACTCTGTGCAAATGTAATGAGTCATAATTGTTATATTATACCCCTTTCCTTCAAAAACTTTTCCACAGCCGTAGCATCCGTATCGGCAAGAATCTCCCCGTCCAAATCAAGCGTAGGCGTCTTATTCTGTCCGGATGTATCCAAAAGTTCCTGAAAATACGTTTTGTTCCCAAGTACCTCACGCTCCTCAAACGGCACGTTTTTCTCTTTGAGAAACGCTCGCACCTCATCGCACCACGGACACCCTGTTTTAGTGTACATTATGAGAGTCATCTTTACGTTCGGGGTGCCGGGAATTGAACCCGGGTCTCATGACCCCCAGCCATGAATAATACCATTATACGACACCCCGTTTTTAGATTTTGAGAAATTTACCGAAACCTCACGGGAACAATCAGAGAATCATCATGTTCCGGAAGTCCTGATGGATTGTCTTTCGCGAGTATGAGTGTGCCCTCCTTTGTTTCCGGAATGCTGAACATGAGTTTACCCTCAAACGGCACAAATTCAGTAGTCATCCAGTTTACCTCGCCTGTGGCGGGGTCGGCCTGTGCTTGCGCATGAGAGACAGCGATTTCCTTTCCATTGCCGTCCAAGAGCTTGAGCGGGAATGAGGCCTCAAAAAACCAGTTGCCGCGCGCCATACCGCGCACTACCAAAGGGCTTGTTACCTTACTGTTCGGACGGGGGGCTTCAATGCGAATCAGATTATCTTTCTCAAGTTCATTGCCGATTTCTTCTCGAAAGGTTTCTCCGTCCGGCACCCGACACTGTCGCGGATAGCTCTCCATAACCGGGAAGCCCTCCGCCGCACACTCGTCAAAAGTATCAACGGCAGCTGTTTCTCCGCGGTTTCCAAACCAGTACAAAAGCCCTGCCACTGCAAGGAGTATGACTCCCACCAGAATTTGCTTTATACCTTTCTTTTGCCGGTCAGTCATATCATTTATATATCATATTTAACTCAGTTTTTCCACCCGCACTCCGACAAGACGGATTTTTTTACGTTGCGGATTCTCGCGCCTATCAAGAAACGGGAAGAACATCTGAGTGACGTGACGGATAAGAATCTCTGTACCAGAAAGGGGCTTGCCCGAACAACTTTCTTCGGGAGAAAGTTGCACGGGTGAAGCAAGCGTGCGTGAGCGCGAGCGTGTGGTGAAATCAGCAAACCGGACGGTGAGCACAATAGTACGGAATGTCTTGAAGCCGCCTGCTTTGAACCGGCGCATCACATCACGCACCTCGCGCTCCAAATATGGAATCAGTGTATCCATATCCAAAGAATCAACGGGGAGTGTCTCCTGCTCTCCGATAGATTTCGCAGGCGAAGCAACGGTTTCAATCTCGGAATCATCCTCGCCTCGGAACTTTCGATACAAATCACTTCCCCATTTTCCAAATGATTCACGCAATTTCTCCTCGCTTACCTTCTGTCCCTGCGAAATAGTCGCGATACCTTTTCGCTTGAGCGTTTCCTCCGCCTTTGGCCCGATGCCGGGGATTTTGCGTACCGAAAGCGGAGCAAGAAACTCCTGCACTTTTTCCTGCGGCACCACCGTAAGTCCGTCCGGTTTCTTGTAGTCGGAGGCGATTTTCGCAATGAGCTTGTTTGGCCCGATGCCGATTGAGGAGGTTAGCTTTTCCTTTCGGTATATTTCTTTTTTAATTCGCCTTGCAATGTCTTCCGCCCTTTTGAATGAACCGGCAAACGAGAGGTCAAAAAAACATTCGTCTACCGATACTTGTTCTAGTGCCGGCAGTTCCTTCTCAAACAAAGACACTGATTTTGATTCCAAATATGTTTCAATAATCGCCATAATCCGCCGAGAGGTATCACCATAGTGATGGAATTTCGGAGTGATAAACATAACCGGAGGCAAGCCCTTTTTTCGTGCCGCCTCGCTCAATTCCCACGCACGCCTAATAGGCATGGCCGAATGTAATCCATACGCTCGCGCAGGATAATTACAGGTAGACAACACACCGCGCCCCACTCCGCCCTGCGGGTCAGCACTCAATCCTTCGACTCGCTCAGGATGTGCACTCCTTTTGCGATACTGTTCTTCATATTCAACCACAGAATCTCGTTTCGGATTGACACTGAACGACGTTGAAGTGCACACGGCAATCGGAAGCCCTTTCAAGTACGGCCGCTCCCGCTCCTCCACTGCGGCAAAGAAAGCATCCATATCCAAATGTGCAATGATTCGCATACTCTCAACCTATCATACTCACCCACAAAAACTGAAAATTCTTATGGGCTAATTCGCACAAATTAGCCTATAAGAAGAAACGTACTGTAAAAACTAATTGAGAGTTGCGACCACCCGTGCCGGTGCGGCATCCGCCGCAAGTTTGAGAGGAAACGCCTGCACATCAAATGTCTTTCCGACCAGTGATTCCAGATTGGTAAGATTCTCAATGATAAGAATCTCCGCGCCAAGCAAGATTTTGTGGACTGCATACGGGGCTTTATCCGGACTTGCCGTATCCATACCAACCATTTTTATGTTTCGCTTTACCAATTCTTGTGCAAGCGCTTCGGTCATTATCGGAAAATCCGTAAAGTAATTTTCTTCTTTGAATTTTTCTCCCCATCCGGTGTAAAACAGCACAATGTCGCCAAAAGGTTCAACCTTCGCCTCTTGGCGAAGGTTGAACCTTGTATGAAGTAAATCTATATCAAGTTCCTTTTCCCCTCGCGCATCAATAAGCACTCCTCTCCCACTAAACTTCTCCACCGGAATTTCGCTCATCTTTTTACCACCCACAATCATATGCATTGGCGCATCAATGTGCGTCCCGACATGCATCCCCGTAGTAAGCGTATGGTCGCAGTACCCCTCTTTTTCAACCGCGGCAAACTGCCGCAAAGACGGCTCCGGGTCCCCGGGATACACCGGCATTGTGTTGGCAAACGTATGTGTTAAATCCACTATCCGCATACAAACATCATACCGCAATTAGTTCCTCCCGATTATTCCAAATGAATGCGATAGCAATCATTTGGAATAATTAAATTCTTATTAACTTTCACTTCTTTGGAAAATACGGAAATGGCGGATACATCGGCAGTCCTTCCCGCTCTGCATCTTCTTTTGAAAACCAGCCGGCCTCAATCGTCTTGCCACCGTCTTCAAAGGTGAATTCTTTTTTGTCGTACAGTGCCTTGTCAACGAGCGTTCCTTCAAAGAGAAAAATAATTTCATGGTGCGGCTTGCCGCGATAGGTAAACATATGTTCAGTGGCCTGCAGAAACTTCAGTTCCGAGAGGTCCGAACCGGTTTCTTCCTTCATCTCCCGCCGTACTGCCTGCTCTCCCGTTTCCTCAAACTCCACATGCCCACCAAACAGCCGCAGGAATTTCTCCCCCTTAACCTCATCAAAACCGCGATGAAGCAGAAGCTTCTCTCCGTTGCGGACAATACACATGGCTTTTACGACAATTTGCGGATTATTATTTTGGAGTTCTTTTCTATCCATTTTGCTTTGATTTATTTTCT
>JAUSHG010000021.1 GCA_030648695.1 bacterium
GTGATTGACCGCCTCATCCTTCGCCTGCCGCTTTCCGAGTTTCATCAGGGTTTTCGCGTCTACAGCCGTAACCTGATTGAAACTGTCGGTTTGGAGCACACGAGCGACGACCATCTCTTCAGTTTCCAGATTATCTCCAAGGCCGCTTTCTGCCGCCTCAATGTGCAGGAGATTCCGGTGCGCTGTGACTACAAGGGCGAACACACATCAATCAGTATAAAACGTTCGGTCGTCTACGCTCTACAAACCTTCGGAGTACTTGTCATTTATATTCTCGCGAAATTGGGATTCAAGACAAAATTGTTTGTCTGCAATCGTCCTGCGCGCTCCTAGTATCTATATATGAGTGCAGTTCTCACACACAATAGCTTTTGCCGTGTTTGTAGTGGCACAAAATTAAAAAAGGTGCTCTCCTTCGGCCCGACTCCGCTTGCAAATGCCTTTCTCAAAAAAGAAGACCTGCGCAACGAAGAGCGTTACTTCCCGCTTGATGTGTATCTCTGCAAGGAATGTGGTTTGCTCCAGCTTACCGACATTGTCGCACCTGAAGTGCTTTTCAGGGATTACGTGTACGTGTCCTCCACCTCACCGGTGTTCGTGGCACACTTTGAGAAGTTTGCAGAAAAAGTGCACAAGCGTTTCAAGCTTGGGCGGGAGTCGCTCGTCATGGACATCGGGTCAAACGACGGCATACTGCTTGCCCCTTTTAAGGAGAGGGGAGTTCGGGTGCTTGGTATTGAGCCGGACAAAACAATTGCGCGAATGGCAGAGAAAAAGGGTATACCTACTATTTCAGAATTTTTCAGTCCTGCTCTTGCGAGAAAGATAAAAAAGGGATTCGGGTCAGCCCGAACAAATTTTTCAAAGAAAAACTTGCGCGGGCAAGCAGATATCATTACCGCAACTAATGTCTTCGCGCACATCAATGACATTCATGAGGTGGCAAAGGGCGTCAAAATCCTTCTCAAAAAACACGGTGTCTTTATTATTGAGGTGCCGTACCTTGTGGATTTTCTGGAGCAAAATCTGTTTGATACTGTCTATCACGAGCACCTGTCCTACTTCAGCGTTTCCGCACTCAACCGCTTTTTCAAGGAGGTGGGCATGGAAATTATTGATGTGGAGCGGGTGGAGACGCACGGCGGCTCGTTACGCGTGTACGCACAAAAGAAAGGGGTACTGGAGCGTGTGACAGATGCGGTAAAATCATTCCTGAATCGTGAGAAAAAGATGGGCCTGCACAAAGAAGAGGTGTATCGCGACTATGCGCACCGAATCGGGGAGAATCGCGCGAAACTTCTCTCGCTCCTTGCGGGTTTAAAACAAGAAGGGAAACGTATTGCGGGGTACGGCGCTCCTGCCAAGGGGAATACGCTTCTCAATTTCTTCTCAATCGGTCCGGATATTCTGGAGTATATTGTGGACGATAGTCCGCAGAAGCAGGGAAAGTTTACTCCAGGCAAACGTATTTCTGTGGTGTCAAAAGAAACATTGGAGAAAGACCCGCCGGACTATCTGCTTATCATGGCCTGGAACTTTGCTCCCTCAATCATGAAAAAGAATGAAGCATTCAGGAAGCGCGGCGGCAAATTTATCATTCCGGTCCCCACCCCCCGAATCGTAAAATAGTTTAGCGTCTGTTTCGCGCGTTGGGTTTCGCGTCAGTTTAGCGTTTCTTTTATGTCAAAAATTGTAAATCAAGACGTAGAAAGTATTGTAGCGGCGCTCCGAAAAGAAGCAGGTGCGCTTGAAGGAAAGACCCTCCTCATTTCAGGCGGCTCCGGTTTTTTGGGCAGTCATTTTCTGGCGGTTATGGCAAAGTTGAACCAGACGGTGTTCAAAAAGCCCTGCAAGGTGATTACGCTTGATAACTATATAACCGGTACAAGGCAAAATCCGCTGGGAGACATTACTGACCCGCATTTTACGTACCTCAAGGGCGATATTTGTACGCCGCTTAAAGTAAAAGGGCCGATTGATTACATTATTCACATGGCAGGCATTGCCTCGCCGGTGTACTACATCAAGTATCCACTTGAAACGATTCACACCGCGACCATTGGCACCGAAAATCTACTCAAGCTTGCACGCGAGAAGAAATCAAAGAAGTTTTTGTTCTTTTCATCAAGCGAAATCTATGGTGACCCAGCACCGGAGTTCGTGCCTACACCCGAGACCTATCGCGGCAATGTGTCTTCCGTCGGTCCACGCGCCTGTTATGACGAGTCCAAACGCTTGGGCGAGACGCTGTGCATGGTGTATCACTCGCTCTACAAGGTGCCGGTTGTTATTGTGCGGCCTTTTAATGTATACGGTCCGGGCATGAAGCCCCATGACCGCCGCGTGATTCCGCAATTTTTATCCTGCGCTTTTGCAGGTAAGGTGCTTCCGATTCATGGAAGCGGCCTCCAGACCCGAAGTTATTGCTACACCACAGACGCGCTTGTCGGATTTTTCAAAACCATTCTTACGAAACGAAGCGGAGAGGTGTATAACATCGGAAGCCATGAAGGCGAAACCAACTTGGTTGATTTGGCCTCTGCCATGGAGAAGATTCTCGGACGGAAACTCAAAATTGCGAAGATTCCGTATCCTGCAGAGTATCCGGCCGATGAGCCAAGCCGCCGCTGTCCGGATTTGACCAAAGCGCGTACGGAATTGAACTACGTGCCAAAGGTTGATCTGGAAACCGGCCTCAAGCGCATGATTGACTGGTATAAAGGGCAATACGTCCGGTAACTACGAAGTCCGAATCAACGTCCAGTTTTTATCTCCTCTCTTACTTTTATTAGGTGAATTATGGTTCAACTTCGTTCACCATCTTGAGCCTGTCGAAAGAGAAATTAGGAATTAGGTGAATTTATAAAAATGTCATCTCCACTTATTTTAAGCCGAACACCCTTTCGTCTCTCGCTCGGAGGCGGCTCCACTGACATGCCTTCGTATTACCAAAAGTACGGCGGCTTTATATTTGCCGTTACGATTGACCTCTATATGGACGTGCTCATCAAAGCGACTCGGTCTGATGACCTTATCAACGTGCATTATAAAACCTTTGAAGGGGTTCCGAGTGTACTGCAGGTGGAGCATCCGTTTGCGCGGGAAGCGCTCAAGATGACCGGCCTTACCAA
>JAUSHG010000072.1 GCA_030648695.1 bacterium
AGAATATGAGGATGTTCTTAATCATATCAGTAAAGGTGCATTTCATACGATACTTGACAGGGTAAGATATGTATGAGAGTATAAAGTCCGTTTTTGTTCTCCAAAACCCTCAACCCAATACACACATGCAAACTATACAGACGCAGGTAAAGACCTCTCAAGGTTTGGTGCCGCTTGGCGACGCAGTGAGAATGCTTATCTCCAATCAGCTTCCGACCGGTGATATACTGGGAGTTCTGAAACAGCTCTCTGAACACGACACTGATTTGGCGGAAGCCACGGCGCGGAAAATCATGGACGGCATCTTTCCTCCGCCAGTCAAAAAGGCGGCAGTGAAAATCCTCTCCGGAAGGTCTCTGACCGACAGCAAAACAATCCGGGTTCAGTCCAGCGGCCAACTTCTGGCGTTCCTCTCCCCACTCCCAAAAGGCCAATTGCTTCGTCTCAAATTCGGAGCACATGCTGACCCTATTGCATCCACCTATCTCTTGGGAATGAACGACAGCATCATCAGTTTTCCCAACCAGACTGAATGGGCAATTATGGTAGTGGTATCCCAATCCCGGAGATGGGAGGGAGAACTCAACAAGGTAGTTACGGTCAGGTTGCTGGAGTCATTTGACCCAAATTGGTTCGCAACTCGCCTGGCAAACGAATTGGATACTATTGAGTTGTGTTAATCAATTTGAAGTAAATTCCACAATGCCGCAGCGCGCTCACGCGCTGCGGCCTTTTTTGCGTCAGTTTTGCGTTTTCTTTTCGCGTCAGTTTCGCGATTTAGATAAGTTTTACAATATCCCGATACGTAATCACCACCATAAGCAGTATAAGCAAAATAAATCCGAGCGCATTTAAGAATCGCGAAACGCGCACCGGAATCTGGCGGCGGCTCACGGCCTCAATAAGCAGGAAAAACAAGCGCCCGCCGTCAAGCGCAGGAAACGGGAGAAGATTAATAACCGCGAGGTTTATAGAAATGAATGCTGTGAAGGAGAGCAGATATACCAATCCAAGTGTGCGCGCTTCACCCACGAGCCCCGCAATCCCGACCGGACCGGTAATGTCTCCGAGTCGCGCTTGTCCGGTAAATGCCTGCCCGATAAAGAGCACCAGCCCCTTTGCAACACCCCAGACCAAATCTACAGTGGTTAAGAATCCTTCATAGAGAGAACGCACCGGATTGAAGCGTACAGTACCTACTTCTTCCAGCACCACGCCGATTCCGAGTTTCCCCGGCACAATTCCCTCCTGCGGCATCACCGTGATTTTTTCTTCATGTTCATTGCGCTCAATATGTACGGTAAGTTCTCCACTGCCACTGCTTATGAACTCCCGGGCGGCCTCTGCACTTCCCTTGGCAAATCGTTCTCCACCTGCTTCCAAAAGCACCACTCTGTCTCCTGCCAGCAATCCGGCCTTTTCTGCCGGAGAATCAGGAAGCACTTGGGTAATCGCGAGGTGTGCATCCCGAACCTCGTCCGCGTACCGGCCGTTAACCGTAGACGGAACGCCCATCATAAATCCAAGCGAAATGAGGAGCCACGCAAACACTATATTGCCGAATACTCCGGCAGACAGCACCGCCGCCTGCACATATTTCGGTTTGTGCATCATGCTCCGCTCCATATCTACAACCCCTTCGCCTCGCTCCCTCGGCACTTCCCCTTTGAAAGGGGCAGAGGAAGAAGAGTTCGTGGTATTTAGTGTCTCGGGATGTTCGTGACTATTCGTGTTTGGGACGTCTTCGTCCCCGTCTTCCCCATAAATCTTCACGTACCCGCCAAACGGAATAAGATTCAAACTGTACTTCGTCTCTCCCACTGTTTTGGAGAACAGGCGCGGCGGAAAACCCAGCGCAAATTCATCCACGCGGATGCCTGCGCGCTTGGCGACCAAAAAATGCCCGAGTTCGTGCACGAATATGAGTGCACCGAGAATGATGAAAAATAAAATAATTGTCATAATTTTAACTACTAACCATTAACTTTTGACTGTTAACAGTTAAAAATTAAGAGTTAACGGTTAAAGAAATTTCAAGTTCTTAACTTGAAATTTCTTTTTCTTTGCGCTCAAACGCGTCCTGCAGTTTTTTGTTTTCCGCGTCCGAGAGCTTGTCCATCTCTTTTTTCAGCCGGAACCTTTCATCTTCTCCCATGCCGCCCTCTTTTTCTTTCTGCTCAATCTCTTTCATTGCCTCATCACGCAGGCGGCGTAGCTGTACGCGGGAGCGTTCCAGCAATTCCTTGCCTGTTTTGATGATTGCGTCGCGCCGCTCGCTCGTGAGCTCCGGAAAGTGCGCGCGCACGCCGCGCTCGTCGGCGGCAACCGAGAGGCCGAGATTTGAGGAGGCAATTGCCTTTTCTATGTCCTTCTGTGCCCCCATATCAAAAGGCGTGACCCGCAATGTCCGTACATCTTCTATAGAGATATTTGCCGCGTGGCGAATAGGCATCTTGGTGCCGTAGAGCTCCACCTGTACACCGTCCAAAATCTGGGGAGCAGCCCGTCCACTGCGCAAACTGGAGAGCTCCTTTGAAAGCCACTCCAGATTTTCTTTTGCTTTGGTATTAAATTGGGAAAATGAGTAAACCATATATTTTGAAAGACAATAGTCGCCAGTTTAGGAGAAAAA
>JAUSHG010000029.1 GCA_030648695.1 bacterium
GCGGGGGTATAAAACTTGGTAAGCATGTTGCCGCCGATTTCCGCGCCGTCGGTATACCGGTTAGCCAACTCCTGCACCGAGAATCGGAGCAATTTCCCGCGGAGAATGCCTTTGCCGAATTGGAGGAACCAGCGGAAGTGCAGAGAGTTCCGGTTATACATCATGGCCGCCGCACGGCCGCCGGGCTTTAAGACGCGATAGATTTCGCGAATGGCCTGTTCCGTATCCGGCGTGTGCATAAGCACTCCCCAGACAAATACATAGTCAAACGTCCCGTCCTGAAAGGGTAGTTGCTCTGCATCACCAACTCTAATGTCGGCTTGCAGGTGATAGAGCGCGAAGCGTTTTTTCGTCAATTCAATCGCTTTCGGCGTCAGGTCAATGGCAGAAACCTCTGCCCCCATTCGGGCGAACTGTTCCGTACTCCATCCCGTGCCACAGCCGATATCAAGCACTTTTTTCCCAACAAGCTCTTTGTACGGAACAAATTTTGAAAAGAGAGGGTAACCGTCGTGCGCCCAGGGGCACCATTTGAAAATCTTGCGGTCTACATTGCGGAAAAATGCCCAGCTTCCTATCTCTTCTTTCACGAAGTAAGTGAACGGATAATTGTTCCACCACGAACGCACCTTGTCCTTCAGTTCTTTATTTGTGGTTGCCATAATAGCCATGATAGTAATCGATATTGTCTGCTTCTCCAAGTTATCCTGACTGATGATACATCTTTGCGAAGCGTGAGTGTTCGTCGGAGAGAAGCTCACGTGGAGCTCCTTTTTCCACGATATTACCGTCTTCGAGTACGAGAAGCGTGTCCGCATCGATGATGGTGGATAGGCGATGCGCGATGACGAGTACCGTCAGATCCCCTTTGACCCGTTCAATAGCTTGCCTGATAAGTGCCTCCGATTCACTGTCAAGCGCGCTCGTTGCCTCATCTAAAATAAGCAAAGTCGGTTTCCGCGCGAGCACCCGCGCGAGCGCGATGCGCTGCCTTTCTCCGCCGGAAAGCGCCAGTCCTCGTTCCCCCACCTGTGTCGCGAAGCCCTGCGGCAAACCCTGAATGAATTCATAAATGGCTGCCTGCTTCGCGGCCGCGACCATATCCTTTTCGCTTACAGAAGCATCATAAAACTTGATGTTGTTTTCAATGGTGTCATTCTGCAGAAAAATATCCTGTGACATGTAGCCGATGTGGCGGCGCCACTCGCGGAGACGGACCTCTGATACGCTCATTCCGTCCACCAGAATGCTACCTCTCACCGGCTCAATAAGGCGAAGAAGCAAGTCCACAACGGTGGTCTTGCCGGAGCCGGATGGGCCGATAAGCCCTACGACCTCTCCTTTCTTTATCGAAAAGCAAACATCATGAAGCGCGGGCTCTCCTTCGCGATATTCAAAATTGACCCCTGCAAAAGCGATGTCTTTCTCGAACGCGAACGGCTTCGTGCCCGCATCTAATTCAATGCTTTGAGAGGCCTCATCTTGATAGCGCAGGAGACTCTCAAGGTAAGGCACTTGGGCGCTGATCGCGTGGGCGTGGTTTTGGGCGTACTGCACATTCGTGATGACCTTGTTGAGCGCATAGACCACGACGGCGAACGAAGCGAAGTGGAATGCGGAGGTTTTGTACAGAAAGGCGAATAGGCCGATGATGAAGAATACGCCGACGAGCTGGAGGAGCGATGCGGTCAGGTTCCGCCAAAAAGCGAGCCTCATATACAGGCCTCGCATGAGGGTGAGCGAACCCGCCCCTCGTTCGAGCACGGGATCTTCAAGGTTCATAGATTTGACGGTTTTGGCTCCAAAAATGTGCTCGCTCGCAAAATGAGCCAGGCCCTTGTTCGCGAGGACCATATCTCCCGAGATGCGCTTGGTTTGTCCGAGCAGAGGAAGGAGAACAACGAAAATAACAGTTCCGGCGACGAGGGAGAACAGGGCGACCGCCGGGGATATGTTGAACGTCAGAAAGCTGTAAATGACCAGATTATCGACAACGAGCATGCCGCCGCTCAAATAGTACAGTATCGCCGAGCTGTTTGAGACCTCCGTCGTGAGCATCTGATCAAGGTGTCCCATTTTTTGCGAAGACAGGAATCTCCAGCGCGCGTGGAAGGTCGCCGCGAGCAGGCGCGCCCGCATGGTCCATTCAAAATCAGCCGTGATCTTCGAGGTGATCTGCTGCGAGATGAATAGGAACAGGGCTTTGGCCAAAAAGACCGCGACCATGAATATAAGAAGGAATCGTGCGGTGTACGGGAGATGGAAGTACTTGAAGAATTCCGCGATAAGCAACGAGATGCTGTCGCTCGCCGCGCCGCCTCCCCCACCGATAAAGGAGAACAGCGGGATGATGGCGGTGACGCCGATGCCTTCCAGGAGACCGCTTAAAAAACTCAGTATCGCCATAAGGGCGATGCTCGATTTGTATCCCCAAAACGCCCGACGAAAGAGAGACAGAAGATAACGAATGGTGTGGAAGATGTTCATGAATGATTTCGATCTGCTTCTTCTATGCGCATACGCAGTTCTTTTGGCGAAAGCTTTCGCGCGTGTTCGGAAGAAAAATGCTTTCGGTTCCGTGCGGCTCCCGATGCCGGATAGACGGCCTTGTACTCGGAAAAAGCGCTTCCGTGCGGGGTCAGAATGTACATGGTTTCTGTTTCAAGGGCATCTGCAATTTCATAATCCGCAAGCAGTTTTTCATGCATTTTTTCTCCTTTCCGTTTTCCAATAATCGTTGTGGAAACATCTTTCGGCTTTTTGCCATATAGCGGAGCGTAGTAGGCAATGGCCGCCTTTACCAACTCCCCCAAGCGGGCGGCCGGCATCTTGAGCACAAATACTTCCTGTCCCTTTCCCCGAAGCGCCGCGTCCAAGACCAAACCCACCGCCTCAGGAATAGTCATAAAAAAGCGGGTCATAGCGGGGTCGGTTACCGGAATACTCGTGCCATCTGCGACGTGTCCCTTGATGAGCGAAAGAATACTGCCGCGGCTCCCCAATACATTACCGAAACGGACGCAGGTAAATTTGGTCTGTTTGTTTCCTTTGTAAAAATATGTGGCTAAAAACAATTTCTCCGCCATCAGTTTGGACACGCCGAGCACACTCTCCGGCTCCGCCACCTTATCTGTGGAGATGCCCACAACCTGCGAAACTCCGGCGGCGCGCGCGGCCTCAATCACATTCTGCGTACCCACGATGTTGGTCTTGACCGCCTCAAACGGATTGTATTCGCACAGCGGCACATGCTTGAGGGCCGCGGCGTGGAACACGATGTCCACCCCCTCCATGGCGAGCGCTAAACGGTCCTTATCGCGGATGTCCCCGACAATAAAGCGAACTTTGTCGGCATGCGCCGCCCACTCCTGCATGAGCTGAAAATGCCGGTCTTCATGCCGCGCGAAGACCCTGATAACTTTCGGTTTTAAAGGAAGAAGCTGACGGACGATTTCCGAACCGATGGAACCGGTGCCTCCGGTTACCAGAATGTTTTTATTTTTAAATCCCTGTGCCATAGAAAAAATGTTACGAAAGAATATTGCGTAATGTCCTGCAAATATATGCTACATCACCCTTTTTGAGCCCTATATACAAAGGGAGAGCGAGCACCCTTTCGCTAACCTGCTCGCAGACACGAAAGTTACCGCGTGAAAAACCAAACTGCTTCCTGTAAAAGGGAAATAAATGAATGGCGGGAAGGTATGGTTTGCTCGCGATACCTGCCTTTGCGAGCTGCTTCATGACCTTCTCCCGCAGAGTGCCTGCCGGGAGGAGCACCGTATACACAAACCAGGTGTGCGTGTTGGAAGGAGCTACTGCGGGAGTTTTTACGAGCGGAGCAAACGGGGAGAGAAACTCATGATACCACCCTGCTATCTTTTGTCGTTCATGAATAAGAAAATCTATCTTGTGGAGTTGCACCAAACCTAACGCGGCACTCATCTCATCCAATCGATAGTTGTAACCAAGCCGCGTGTGAGAAAGCCAGTTCCGGTCTGTGCCCCGTCCCTGATTGCGCAAACTGCGAAACAGTTCATCCGCCTTTTTGCTGTTGGTAACAATCATGCCGCCCTCGCCGGTGGTCATCTGTTTGTTCGGATAAAAAGCGAAGACCGCGGACTGCCCGAAGGTTCCAACTTTTCTTCCCCGATAGGTTGCACCAATGCTTTCGCAGGCGTCTTCAATGACTTTCAGGTTGTGCTTTTTGGCGATGCGCATAATTGGGTTCATGTCCGCGGCCTGTCCGAGAATATGCACGACCAATATCGCTTTGGTTTTTTTAGTTATCTTCTTTTCAATCTCTTTCGGGTCTATATTGTAGGTAACGGGGTCTATATCGGCGAACACCGGCACTGCCCCCACATACAGAATTGCATTTGCTGAAGCGACAAACGAAAACGGAGGTGTAATCACTTCATCACCCTTTCCGATACCGGCGGCAATAAGCGAGAGGTGCAGACCCGCCGTACCGCTTGAAACGGCACAGGCATACTTGGTGCCCGCAAACTTCGCAAACGCCTTTTCAAACTTCTGAATTTCCGGCCCGATGGAAAGCACACCGGAGCGCAGCACGCGCAGGACAGCTTGCTCTTCTTTCTTTCCGATATGAGGTTTTGCGAGAGGAAACATCATAAAATTCACCTAATTGTCTAATTTCTCTTTCGACAGGCTCAAGATGGTGAACGAAGTTGAACCATAATTCACCTAATAAAACGACTCTGTCGTTCCCGCGCAGGCGGGAATCCAGGATTTTTCTCCCAATCTGGTTCCCCGCTTTCGCGGGGATGACATTAAGAGAGTCATTTATTAGACCTGCCTGCGGTAGGCAGGAATTAGGTTAATTAGGTTAATTTCTTTTTAAGCGGTTTTGCCGGCACTCCAGCGACGGTTGTGTTTTGTGGCACGTCTTTGGTCACAAAACTATGTGCGCCTACCACCGCATTTTCGCCAATGGTAACGCCGGGCATAATGGAGCTGTGCGTGCCCACCTTGCAATTTTTCTTGAGTACGACCTTTCCCTTTTTGTTATCAATCGTGGAATATGAATAGATGGAGGTATGCGAACCAATCTGCACATCATCTTCAATCTCTATGCCGTGTTTTGCTACCAGTAAGGTGTACGCACCGATGTCCGTATGCTTTCCCAAACGCAAACCTTCGGGATACAGCACTGTCCATTGCCATTTGGTGGGAATTCCGTGTTTGATAACGGGCTTTTTCCAATTGGAAAATCGGCTTGCCATACCCTTGTATAACCGCCTTAATAGGCGATTTGTTTGTGAAGTAATTTTTCGGGTGCATCCAGATGTTCCAATGCCTTTCGCACTTTTTCTCCGGTCCTTCCGTCGCCCCACGGGTTAGAAATCTTCTGGAGCGACGCTTTGTATCGTGTATCGTACAAAGACCGCCTTATAGCCGCCACTATCCTGTTTTTATTGTGGGGCACATCAATGATGTTTTTGCCGCGAAGACGCCCCTGTTGTCTCCCGCCGATATTCACGACCGGTGTTCGGAATGAAGCCGATTCAATAAGAGCCGCGCTTGAGTTCCCTACCCACACAGCGGCCTCCCGTTCCAGCGCAAGAAACATTTCGTGGGGAATGCTTTTGAATATGCGGAAGTTCTTGTTTCCTTTTTCTTTCTCAATTTCAGCAATGATGCGGGAACTGCCCGAATCCGCATTCGGATAGAGTACCACAACCGGAAGACCTGAATCTTTGACGGCGGCGAGCGCTTCCCGCATTTCCGCTCCGGCACGTTTTGAGTTCTGTGCCGGATGCATCAGAAGCAATACAAAATCACTCCCCGCCTTAATGTTGAGATAGCGCGCAACCTCCCTTTCGGAAGGAATCCTGCTGTTTAAAATCACATCAAGCGCCGGAGCACCGACAACGTGTATGCGCGAAGGTTCTTCCCCCATGCGTGCAATACGCTGTGCAGATTCTTTTGTCGCAGGAAAATGCAGAGAGGCCATCTTCGTAATGGCATGCCGGGCAACCTCATCTACGGTCTCGGTCTTCTCTCCTCCGTGGAGATGTCCGGTAGGAATCCGAAGATACAGACAGGCAAGCGCCACCACAAACATTTCCGCACGGTCGCCCAAAAGCAAAACAAAATCCGGGCGCTTTTTTCCAAACGCGGAAACAACTCGCGGAAGCAGTGCGGCGCTAAATTCCGCCATGCCCTGCTCTTTTTCCCCGTACACTGCATCAATGCGTTTTACCGATGAGAAAAGGCGCTTCACTTGCCTCAAGGTGTTTCCGTGCTCCGGCATGAGATGCATGCCGGTTGCATACAGGTCGAGCGAAAGCGTCCTGCTTGCTTCTATGGCGTGCAGTACCGGCGTCATCAGCCCGAAATCCGCGCGGGTGCCGGTGACATAGGCGATTTTTTTCTTATGCGGCATAGTCGTTTTTCTTTATGAGTGTGTCGGCAGGAATATTCCGCACTGCTTTTGCCCCCGTAATGACGTCAAAATACTTTGGAGGAAGCCCCGTCCCCGGACGCTTGATGCCAAGATTCTGAATGGTAAACCGCTCCCCTTTTTTGACCGATTTGAGCGTAACGACGCTCTTGCGGGCCACGAGGGCAATCTGCCTCTCGCTTTGAAACGGCTTTTTCTTTCCCGTTCCAAGCGCCTGTCCCAGGTTGCGAATCTGCAAAACAAAATCGGCAAACTCCGCCGGCTCCATAGACGCCTTATGG
>JAUSHG010000035.1 GCA_030648695.1 bacterium
TAACTCTACCAAAGCCGACGCTTCGGTCGGCTTGTATTCAGCATAGTAACTTACTTTTTTGACCGCATCAATAGAGATGGGTTTTCCCATTTTCTGAAAGCTAAAAGCTAAAAGCCATAAGCTAGAAGCTATTAATTGGACCTGACTTTCAGCTTGGTCTGGCGGCTTTTGTCCATTTTGGGGAGCTTGATGGTGAGGAGGCCGTGCTTTTCAATCGCTTCTGATGCGTCTACATCCACTTCCTGCGGCAGGAGAATAGTGCGGGAGAAGGAGCCCCAGTACAGCTCACGGTGAAAATAATCCTCCTTGTCAATTTCCCGCGACAGCGCGCGCGAGCCGCGCACCGTTACCATGTCGCGCGTGATTGAGATATCCAGGTCCTCGGGCCGGACTCCGGCGACAATCGTCTGAATATAGATGTCGTCGGGCGTCTGGTACACATCTACCGTTAGTTCACCCTCCTCGGCATCCTCTTCCGCAGGGACATCCTTTTTAGAGTGCATCGGAACTTTGGATTCCTTTTCCGGAGATTCCTCGTTGCTCACACTTCCGGTGAGCCGTTCAAAAAATGAGCGTTTGTTCTTCATACTAATTAAGTACCAATCTACTAATTTGTACTAATCTACGAATACCTACGAATAAAGATAGAAGCGCATTAGAAGATATTAGCATTGTTAGTTTCATTTGCAGATTGGTACTTGATTATGATTTCAACTGCTTTATCTTCTCAAACCCGACGAGGAGCAGAATGATGGCTACCCAGACGAACGAAAATACTGCAAGTGTACTGCCGCCGTCTCCTTGTCCCTTAAGTATATACATATTAAAAAGCGTGTGCAATATAATAGCCGCAGAGAGGCCGATAAAGCCGTCAATCTTCTTTATTGCACCACGCTTGTAGAAACCAAGCGCCAAAAAGAAGCCGAGCGTTCCGGAGGTAACGACATGAAGGAGGGAGGCGCCCACGAAGCGCAGTAGTCCAAGGTCAACGCCGCTTATAAGCCCCCCGTGAGTAACCGCGCCTGCCAAGAAGAGCGCGTTTTCGAGTGCGGCAAATCCGAGTGCGGCAGTAATGAGGTAAATGAGCGAGTCAATCGGCTCGTCATTTTCGCTCCGGCGCAGAGCAGAGAAGTAAGAGGCGCCGTACTTGAGTGTTTCCTCAATAATCGCCCAGCCGATAATAACGAGAAACATACTTTGTGTGCTGTTCCACACCCACTGCTCCAGTGGAATCGCCGGAATGACCGCAAGCATGCCGACAATAAAAGAGACAAGGATGAGTCCGCGCGGCTCCGGATGCAGGCGGTCCTCCTTGAGCCAGAACCACAGCCAGAGAAGTGCGGGAAGTACGCCGCCGAGGAAAGAGAAAAATATGGTCGCAGACGACATATTTTAAACTGTTAACCGTTAACCATTAACTTTTGACACAAAACACACATTATTTGGATTTAGTTAAGAGTTAAAAGTAAAAAGTTAGGAGTTGGTAGCTACCGGCCATTCTTGAACCATCAATAACTCTTTGTTGCCCATCAGCCCCCATATTTCTTCGGTAACAAACGGTATGAAAGGATGCAGTGCTTTGAGGAGTGTATCAAGTGTGTGAAGCAAAAATTGCATGCGCCGTTTCTTTTCCTCCGGCGTTCCGTTTTTGAGCACGGTTTTGCTTTCCTCCAGTATTCTGTCCGCGAGCGTGTGCCACGTGTAATGATACAGCTTTTCAGCCGCAAGATAAAACCGGTATTCCTCCATATCGCGGGTTACTTCTTCGAGGAGGTTCTGCTGTTCGTCCAGTAATTTCTTTTCATCTCCATGGACTATTGCGTCATCCTCACCCCCCTCAATCCCCCCTCTTAAGAGGTGGGAAGGAGAGGAGGAAGTATTCTCTAAAATAAATCGCGCAATGTTCCAAAGTTTGTTTGCAAAATGCTTGTATCCCCGGATTTTTTCCTCGGAAATCCGCATATCCGTGCCCGGCGTATTTCCGACTATAAGCGTCATACGCGCCGCGTCCGCACCGAATTTCTGCGCAATATCAATCGGGTCAATGCCGTTTCCAAGCGACTTAGACATTTTGCGCCCCTTCGCATCACGCACGGTGCCATGCAGGTACACTGTCTTGAAGGGAATAACACCCAGCGCGTACTGTGACATGAGAATCATTCGTGCCACCCAGAAGAAAAGAATTTCATAGCCGGTTTCAAGTACGTCCGTCGGATGGAAATTCGCCAAGTCACTTTCCGGTCCGGGCTTGCCCGCCGTAGCCGTTTCGGCGGAGGAGGGCCAACCCAAAGTAGAGAAAGTCCAAAGACCGGAAGAGAACCATGTATCAAGCGTATCAGGGTCTTGCTCCCAACCATCTCCCTGTGGCGGTTCTATTCCTACAAACATTTCTGTGTTGGTTCCGTGTTCCTGTTCCGTGTCTATTCCGTGTTTCTTATACCAGACCGGAATCCGGTGCCCGTACCAAATTTGTCGTGAAATACACCAGTCGCGCAGATTGTCTATCCAGTGAAAATAGGTTTTTTCAAAATGCTCCGGAATGATTTTTATTTTGCCGCCCGCAACTGGCTCGCGCATAAGTTCTTTAAGCGTTTTGCCGCCGCGCGCTTTGACCGGCTTGTTTACGTCCACAAACCATTGGAGTTTTATCTGCGGCTCAATCGTGCCGCCGGTTCTCTCTGCCGTGGCCAGATTATGTGTATAGGGTTCTTCCTTGACGACAAGTCCCTTTGCCCGCAATTTTTCCACTACTTTTTCCCGCGCATCAGCGATTTTAAGTCCGGCAAATTCTCCGGCAATCGGCAGAAGCTTACCGCGCTCGTCAATTATCTGCTCTTTGTCCAGCTTATGGCGTTCGGCGATTTCAAAGTCAGCGGTGTCATGCCACGGCGTTATGGTCATAACGCCGCTCCCAAACTCCATATCAATGGCGGTGTCTTTGACAACCGTTGCTGTGATGGGGCCGTTAATCCATTCCAGTTCTATTTTTTGTCCGTCTGTGTATTCGGCGTACCGCGTGTCGTCCGGATGCATCACCACATACTTGTCTCCGAACTTAGTTTCTGGACGCGAGGTGCCAATGGTGAAGGGTCCGTATGTAAAGTAGTAAAAAACAGTTTTCTCTTCCCTGTATACAATTTCATCATCTGAAATAGTGGTCTGCCCCTTTGGGTCCCAGTTCACAATGCGGTGGCCGCGATAAATGAGGCCATCGTCATACATCATCTTAAACATGCTGCGTACCGCCTCGGTTCGCTTCTCATCCAGCGTGAATGCTTCGCGCGACCAGTCGCAGGAAGCACCCATCACGCGGATTTGGGAGGTGATAGTTTTATGGCTTTGCGCGGCGAAGGTCTCTACCCGCTTGAGGAATTCCTCTCGGCCAAGGTCGTGGCGATTTTTGCCTTCCTTTTTGTAGATTTCTTTTTCAACAACTGCCTGTGTGGCAATAGCGGCATGGTCGGTTCCCGGCACCCAGAGTGTTTTTTTGCCCTGCATGCGCGCAAAGCGCACCATGATGTCTTCAAGAGTGAGCATGAGCGCGTGTCCCATATGGAGCACGCCGGTGACGTTCGGAGGAGGCATCACCATTGAGAAGCTTTTAGCTTTTAGCTTTGAGCTTTCAGCAATAGGAAGATTTTCAGGATTATCCGCCTTCGCTGAAGCTACGGACGGATGCGCCTCAGGCGCAAAAAAACCGCTCTCTTCCCAGAGCTTGTAGATGCGGCTTTCGGTTTCCGCGGGGTTGTAGGGTTTGAGAAATTTGTCGTTCACCCTGAAATAGTACCAAAAATAGGGGCTAATTCAAAATAAGGACAAAAATCAGCCCCACCGTGCGGATGCAAGGTGGGGCCTATTTGCTTAAACATTCTGTCAGCGGTTGTTACTCACACAGCCGCTATTTTTTTCATTCCTCGTCGTAATCGCGAGGTGGATGTGCACAAATTAATGCGCAATACCATCTCACGCCGCCGACCTTCGTACAGCGTGTCTCCCTTCGGGGTACTTACCCTGTTGTGTCTGGACACGGAACTACTTCCGGTCCTCGTATCCGAGGGTTACCCTTACTAGTGGGGTGGGAGTTGAGTAATTGGAACAAAAAGGACTCTGCAGAGCCCCAGAACTTCGGCAAATCAAAAAACACTGTGGCTAGGTTAGCACAGAGGCAACACTTGGCGCAAGGGCCTTCTTATTGCCTAGAACTCATTTCAAAACCCACCATGGCAGTATTAGCTGAGGCCATTTCGCATCGTCGATTCGTGGTATTCAGTAAAAAACGGCTTATCCTCGGTCGGAGTAGCTGGCTACACCTTCCTCGTCTGCACCGTTTTTTCCTCGAATACCACGAATCTTTGGATTGCGATAGGGTTTTGAAATGAGTTCTACTATTTTTCTCCGATTGTGAGGTTGCCGCGGGCGGTAAGAGCGCTTTTTTCATCCGGCAGACGGTGCATGTTGGCGGAGTAGCGCATATATCCGGCAGTCGCAATCATAAGCGCGTTGTCGGTAGTGAGTCCTCTTTCAGGAATATAGAGAGGAATGTTTAGCTCTTGTGCAAGTGCCTCAAACGAACGGCGAATATGAGTATTGGCGATTACGCCGCCGCCAATGAGCAGTGTTTTAATGTTGTATTGTTCAATGGCTTTTCTGGTTTTTGTAATGAGCACTTCGGTAACTGCGTTTTCAAACTCCAGTGCGATTTCCTTTTTTATATCATCAGTAAGCTCGGGTAATTTTTGAATGAGATAAAGCACAGCGGTTTTGAGTCCCGAGAATGAAAAGTCAAAATCAGGCGAATGGAGCATTGGTGTGGGCAAAACAAGGTTCAACCTTTTTGAAGATTCCAAGGTTGAACCTTGTTTTTCCTGCCGCGTCAGTTCCGCAATTTTAGAGATCTCGGGGCCTCCCGGATAGGGAAGTCCTAACAGCCGTGCGACTTTATCAAAGGCCTCGCCAACGGCATCATCCCGCGTGGCGCCTATTATGTGGTAGTCAAAATTGTCCTTAATGAGCACAAGTTCGGTGTGGCCGCCGGAAATGAGCAAAGCCAGGGCGGGGAAGTTAGTAGTTAGTAGTGAGTAGTTAGTAGTTACATCTTCTCTGCGCATGAGCGCAGAAAAGATGTGGCCTTCCATATGATTGACCGGAATGACGGGAATATCCCAGACAGCGGAGAGAGCACGCGCGAAGTTGATACCGGTCCAGAGGCACGGCTCAAGCCCCGGGCCTTCGGTTACGGCGATGGCATCAATCTTGGGTTTTTGTATCGTGGGAATATATTCCTCAAAGTCCTTTAGCAACTCCGGCTCTCGATGCAGAATAGTTTGTAAGTTTTGAAGTTTTGAAGTTGGTAAGTCTTCTTCAACTTTTAACTTTGAACTTGTAACTTGTAACTTCAAGAAACCCGATTCCACCAAGATTGTTTTCAACAGAGGAATGAGGTTTCGGCTGTGTTCTCGTTTGGCCAGATTCGGAAAAACGCCTCCATATTTCGCATGGAGCGCAATTTGGGAGAGTGTTTTATCCGCCAGTACGGTTATATCGGTACCGTGACTTTCAACGATAGAGAGAGCTGTCTCGTCGCAACTGGTTTCTATACCTAAGATAATCATGGAACATGGAGAATGTAGCATGGAACAGGGAAGAATGTAACACCAGCCACCAAGGACTAACCTATGTATCTACATAGGTTAGTCCTTGGTAAAGAAAAACAGCCAGAGATTTCTCTCTGGCTGGTTTGTGCGTGCCTCCGTGGGCACGTGTCAGTGTGTTCTCAATTATTGCCTCCGGGCCCTAAAGAATCCGGACCCAGGGGTCAAAGTGGAATCGGTTACGTAATGAGGGGTCTCGTTACTCACCGTAACCGTGGAGACAACACTCCATGGCCATTGTAGTAGGTCCATGGACCGTTCCACAAAGTACGTTCCGGGAGGTCCCGTGAGCGTAATGAGCCGGAAGTTGCTTTGGCGACTGATGCCCAAGCGGATGTCCTGCGCTCCCGTGGAAAAGAAGGGAAGCGTGCGGCTGGGACGGTGGGTGGTATCGCCAATGCGTACCGCATACTCGCCAGTTACGGTGAACGGTTGGGACTGTTCAATATACTGAACGATTTGGTCCAATACCTGTGCACTGTTGGCGACAAACGCATTGGCGACCCCGATGAACACGAGCTCATTGATGAGTCCGGTTCCCGGTCCCGCCGTGCGTATGACGTCGTCCGCTGTGCCTTGCACCCCGTCAAATCCCCACCAGATGCCAACCCGTGTCGGCGAATAGGTGTTGGTGGTGAGGTTCCCCTCAAACCGCAATGCGTTATTCGTGTCGGAACCGCGAATTTGGAACGCAGTTAAGTCGTTGAGACGGAACGCAACCGAACTACTGGTGTACAGAGAGAAGTGCACCCGATTCCCGTACCCCAACTCATTAGGCGGCGGGGGATTGGGGATGCCCATCCA
>JAUSHG010000036.1 GCA_030648695.1 bacterium
CCTCAAGCAGGACGAAGATATTCGGCGAATCCGCAATGTCACCAAGGCGCTCTACAAACGCTTCCTTCCACTCCTCATTTTCAAAAAGAGTGGTGCAGTAGACAATGTGCGTTTTGGAAAACAATCCCTGTCCGCCAATCAGTTCATCCAGGGTATTCACATCTGACTCAGCGGAGATGCGAAACACTTCCGCTTCAGGATATTTTTTTGCCAGCATGTCCAAAAGCGCGCCTGCTTTTTCGCGCGCTTTGTCCCTGTCAGAGCCGTAGAAGAAGTAAATCATAGCTTATAGCTTATAGCTGTTAGCTTTTAGAAACAAGACGATTCTTTTGTTAAGAGTGAACAGTTAATAGTTAAGAGTTAAAAACTGGAATGCTTATTCCAGTTTTTTCATCTCATCCCAGTTTTTGCCGACACGCGCCTCAACCTCAATCGGCACCCCTTTTGACAGTGCCTCGGGAAGCACTCCCTCCATAATCTCCTGTATCTTTTTTCCGATTTTTCCGGCCTGCCCTTCCTTCACCTCAAAGACGAGTTCATCATGCACCTGCAGAATGAGTGACGCCTCTTTTCCTAGTTTTTCTTTTTGGAAATACCCATCCACGCGCACCATGACAAGCTTGATGAGGTCTGCGGCTGTTCCCTGCAGAGGAGCGTTAATGGCCGCCCGCTCGGCTGCGGCGCGGATGAAAGGAATATGGGAGCGAATGGCCTCATGATACCGTCGTCTGCCAAACAGCGTCTCGGTATATCCCGATGCCGCGGTATCCTTCTTTACTTTCTCCAAGTACGCGGCGAGCTCGTGAAAATCACTAAAGTACTTGTCGTAATACTGCTGTGCTTCCTCTCGCGACACCGCGCTCCCGCCTTCCTGAAGGGCCTGACGCAGAGAATTCACTCCCATGCCATAGAGCATGCCGAAGTTAATAACCTTGGCCTGCCGCCGCATGTCCTTGGTTACCTGTTCGGGGGGAACATCAAATACCTGCGCGGCCACCGCCGTGTGCACGTCCTCTCCACGCTTGAAAATCGAGATAAGTTTCGTATCGCCCGAAAGAATAGCCGCCACACGAAGTTCAATCTGCGAATAATCAAGGGAAAGGAGCACATTCCCCTTCTCGGCAACAAAGGTCTTGCGGATGCGCCTGCCAAGCTCTGTCTGAATGGGAATGTTCTGGAGGTTCGGATTCTGCGAGGCCATGCGGCCAGTTGTGGAGCCGGATGAGAGAAGTTGTGCGTGCAAACGCCCGTCCTTCCCCACCATCGCAGGGAGTGTATCTATATAAGTAGAAAGTAATTTTTGAAACTCGCGGTACTCCAGAATTTCCTTGATAATCGGGTGCATCTCACGCAACTTCTCAAGTTCGCTTTCGCGCGTGGAGAGTGCGCCGCCTGCGGTCTTCTTCTGCCGGAGGGGCTTCAATCCCATTTTCACAAACAGTACTTCGCCCAATTGTTTGGGAGAGTTGATGTTGAACTCCGCTCCGGCAAGCTTCCATATTTCTTTTTCGCGCTTGCTTAACTCACGGTGGTACTCTTTGGAAAGTGAAAAAAGGTACGCCACATCAAGCGCAACTCCCCGCTCGTTCATCCGCTTCAATACCGGCAGAAGTGGTCGCTCTATTTCCTCAAACACACGTGCCAGATTCCGCTTTTGTATCTCCGCAAATACGGTCTCACGCGCCTTATTCCAATCACGCGTTTGTGCGAATCCCAAGATATCGTCCAAGGTCGGGTTGGTGAGGTTTGAGTTGATAAGCCAGAGCGCCACCGCAGTTTCCGCCAATTCCTCTTCGGAAATTCCTGTGGCTGCCAATACGTCATTAAAAGACGCCTGCTTGGCCTCCCCTCCTTTCAAAGGAGGGGATTGAGGGGTGGTGGTAGAGGTGGAATTAAGTGGGGTGTTGTTTTGAATTGCCCCCACCGCACTCTTCAACCTCTCTCCGAGAGTCCGAAACTCAAGTTCGGTAAAAAGCGCCTCGGCTTTCGGGAGGTCAATGCTTTCACACCAGAGTTTTGCCGGAAACGAAAAGGCAATGGGCGCATCACGCCTGATGGTCCCCAACAGTTTGCTAAACTCTGCATCTTCTTTTCCTTTTTCAAGTAAGCCAACCACGCGCTCTTTGATGCCCGCTTTGAGTAGGGTGACGCGGTCTTTTTTGAGCGTTTTATAGATGTTCTCAATTGAACCAAATTTTTGAATCAGCTCGGTTGCGGTCTTGTCCCCGATGCCGGCAATGCCTTTGATGTTGTCAGACGGGTCGCCTTTGAGCCCTTTAAAATCCGGAAGCAACTCCGGAGGAAACCCATAGCGCACATTGACGGCCTCCTCATCATAGAGAATCGTGTCATTGATGCCTTTTTTGAGCGTAAATACCTGCACCCGTTTGTTGTCCACGAGTTGCAGTGTGTCCATGTCGCCGGAGGCGATGATAATGGCGGCTTCGCCACCTTTGACCTTTGACCTTTGACCTTTGACCTGCTCTACGATGGTGCCGAGAATGTCGTCCGCTTCAAATCCTTCCTTGTCGTAAATCGGAATGCCAAACACGCCAAAGATTTCGCGCGAACGAATCATCTGCGACACCAGCGTCTCATCAGCTTTTGGGCGTCCCGCCTTGTAGTCCTTGTAGGCCTCATGCCGAAAGGTCTTCTTCGGCAAATCATAAGCCGCGGCAATATAGTCGGGATGGAAAGTGGAAATAATTTTGATGAGCATGGCGGCAAGGCCGTAGAGACCGCCTGTCGGCTCGCCGCGGGAGTTGCTAAATTCAGGCAGGGCATGATACGCGCGGTGCAGTATGGCGTGCGCGTCTATGAGTACGAGCTTCTTGGGTTCCGGCTCCTTTTTTGCCATGCGCTCATTCTAGCATTCTCCCGCTTCTGTGGAATTCAATACTTCTTGTATGGTCATCTACAAATTCAAACTGAAGCTTGATGTGGTCAGGAGGTAGTAGGTCCGCGACACGCTCGGCCCATTCAATGAAGATAAGATTTTTAGGGTCGGTGAGGAGCTCGGAGAAGCCGAGTTTGCGCAGGTCGTCTGCGTTTTTCAGACGATAGGCATCTACATGTATCAGTTTCTGAAAACTTTTAACTTTTAACTTATAACTTTTAACTATCCAGAAGGTGGGGCTGGAAATACGTTCAGAAATGCCGAGGGCGCGGGCGGCGGCCTGCACGAAGGTGGTTTTGCCGGCTCCCAAGTCGCCGTAAAGACCGACCACCGTAGCTTGCGACGAGCTCGGTTTTAACCCCGATACGAAATCTGAAGCGGCCTGTTGAAAGGATTCAAGATTATGGATTTGTATGGGCATAATACCTACTATCTAATACCAAATCTCGAAAAATACCAAATAAAGAACATGCAATGTTGACGCTTTTTCGAGATTAGATATTGGATATTAGAGCTTCCACTCATTGTGCTACAATGTGGTGGTTATGCCTACCTTTGATGATGAAAAGCAGGAAAAAGAGCTTTCCGAAATTAAACTTCAGGAAGAGGAAGACCTTATTCGTCTGCTTGCCCAGAAAAACGGACTCCCCTACATAGACCTCGTTCCGGTGCCGATTGAGACCGATGCCTTGCGCCTTCTGCCCGAATCCGAAGCACGCGAAGTCAAGATTGCTTCCTTTGCCGTAAACGGGAAAAAGGTGGGTGTGGCGGTATTCTCTCCGAACAAAGAAGGAGTAACCGCGGCGATAGAGAAAATCACGAAAGCCGGATTTACTCCGACCCTCTATATGGCCTCAACCCGCAGCTTGGAGAAAGCGTGGAGCCGCTACAAGGAACTTTCCGAAATGACCGTAACGCACGAGGGTGAAGTGGGGCTTGAAAGCGGCATCATTGCCGACACCGCGGCCAAGGTACAGACGCTTCCCGAACTTGTGCCGCTGCTTGGAGGAATCCTCAACGACAAAGACCCAAACCGCGTCTCCCGTTTTGTGGAGCTCATTTTGGGAAGTGCTATCGCTCTTGACGCTTCCGACATTCACATTGAGCCCGAGGCCTCCTCTGTGCGCCTGCGGTTTCGCCTAGACGGCATTCTGCAGGAGGTATTGAGTTTTGAGCGTGCCATCTATGCACTCGTGAACTCGCGCGTCAAACTGCTTGCCGGACTTAAACTAAACGTCAAATCCGAAGCGCAAGACGGACGTTTTAGCGTCAACCTCAAGGACACCGATATTGAAATCCGCGTGTCTCTGCTTCCCGGGGCATACGGCGAATCCATCGTACTTCGCGTCCTCAACCCCAAAACCATCGCGGTTCCTTTTGAAGATCTGGGGCTTCACCCGCGACTACTTGAAGTGGTGGAACAGCAGATAGCCAAGCCGAACGGAATGCTGCTTACGACCGGTCCGACCGGAAGCGGCAAGACCACCACGCTCTACGCATTTTTGCGTAAAATCTACAGTCCCGGAGTCAAGGTCATCACCATTGAAGACCCGATTGAGTATCACCTCGCGGGTATTGTGCAGACGCAGACCGACAAAGACAAGGGCTACACCTTTGCCCAAGGCCTTCGCTCGGCACTGCGGCAGGACCCGGACGTTTTGATGGTCGGTGAAATCCGCGACGAAGAAACCGCCGAAGTCGCCATCAACGCCTCGCTCACCGGCCACCTCGTATTCTCCACCCTGCATACCAACAACGCCGCCGGTTCGTTCCCGCGTTTGATTGACTTGGGAGTCAACCCGAAGGTCATCAGTTCTGCCGTAAATCTTTCACTCGCCCAACGGCTCGTGCGCAAGCTCTGCGCCGCGTGCAAAGAAGAAACAACGCCGACCGAGAAAGAAAAAGCGCAGATTGATACGGTGCTGCGCGACATGCCGAACACATTCGCTCCGAAAGAAATTGGAAAAATATGGAAGCCGAAGGGCTGTGAGAAATGCAACAACACCGGATACAAAGGCCGCACCGGTGTCTATGAAGCCATACAGGCGGATGCCGCTATTGAAAAGATAATCCGCGAAAACCCGAGCGAACGCGAAATTGCCGCCGCCGCGCGCCCACAGGAAATCCCCACCATGCAGGAAGACGGCGTCCTTAAGGTGCTCTCCGGCATTACTTCGCTTGAGGAACTGGAGCGGGTGGTGGATTTGACCAAATAACCAATATCAAATACCAAATCTCGAAAAATTGACATTTCTTAATGTCATCCCCGTGGCTAAAGCCCGATGGGCTCGCCCGTTCAGGGAAACGGGGAACCAGATTAAACTGGATTCCCGCTTTCGCGGGAATGACATAGGACTGCCGTTTTTAGATAGGCGAAATTGAAATTGACTTACTCAAAATTAAATGCCGCTCTGCTAACTATACGTTGCACCTTCCACTGCGTTGCGTAGGATAGGAGAAGTAGACCCCGCACCAATCCAAAACGGATTGATACGGGGTGAAGGACAGGAACCTCCAAGCAATCACTTTCAATATAAATACCAAAAGCGAACGCCAGTCCTAAGGGGTGCTTCAGAGATTCGCTTGCGCCAATTCCAAAGCATCCTCGAAAAGGTATTTGAATCCCGAAGTACATCGGGACGATTGCTTAGAGGTTCATATCCTGCACCAAACCCTGTTTGGCTTCTTTACAAAAGGCCCGCAGGATATATATCCTACGGATAATAGTAGTATAGCATACAAAAAATCTAATGTCAAACATTTTCTGCAAAAAGGCCTTGCAGAGCCCTCCCTTGCAGAATCTAGAAGCACATGACCACCCCTTTGCCAAAACAGAAAGAGGAAGCGGCTCTCAGCCCGAAGCCGGACGCTTTTTTGGACCAGACGCTCCGTCCGTCCCGTTTTGAAGAGTATGTGGGACAAAAAACACTCAAGGAAAACCTCAGAATCCTCCTGACCGCGGCCGGGGAGCGCGGCCACACGCCGGAACACCTGCTGTTTTACGGCCCGCCCGGACTCGGCAAAACCACGCTTGCACATTTAATTGCCAAGGAGATTAATGCGCAGATAAAAATAACGTCCGGCCCTGCAATAGAGCGTGTGGGCGACCTCGCCTCAATTCTCACCAATTTAGGAGACGGGGACATCTTGTTTATTGATGAGATTCACCGCTTAAGCAAACAAATTGAGGAAATCCTCTACCCTGCCATGGAGTCGGGGCGGTTGGATATCATTATCGGCAAAGGCCCCTCGGCTCGCACCGTACAGCTGGAACTGCCTCCTTTCACACTCATTGCCGCCACCACCCGCATTGCGCTTCTCTCCTCTCCCCTGCGCTCGCGCTTCTCCGGAGGCGTCTTCCGTTTGGAGTACTATACACACGAAGAGATAGAGGAGATTTTGAAGCGCTCGGCTACAATCCTCCAAGTTCCGATTGAAGAGGGAGCCATGAAAGAAATCGCGCTTCGTAGCCGCTTCACGCCGCGCACTGCAAATTATCTTCTGAAGCGCGCGCGCGATTTTGCGCAGGTGCGCAAGGGAAAGGTAACCAAAGAATCGGTCAAAGAGGCACTCAAGCTGCTCGGGGTTGACGAACTGGGGCTCCATCCGTCTGACCGCGCGCTTCTGTCCGTACTGATTGAGAAATTCGCCGGCGGGCCGGTGGGACTTAACACACTCGGAGCGGCTCTCTCTGAAGAGGAGGCGACTATTGAGGAGGTCCATGAGCCGTATCTGATTCAATTGGGACTGTTGGAGCGCACCCCGCGCGGCCGCAAAGCCACGCCCAAGGCCTATGAACATCTGGGTGGCAAAAAACAGACATTGGTGTAACTGAAAATTAACGAATAACCGAGTATGCTTTTCGTTATCCCGTAGTAGATTTCGTCTCACGACAAAATTCACTACGGGATGGCGATTTTCCAAATCGCTTCGCTCATAAGAAAATCAGCCATGTCAGGTCACAATAAATGGAGTCAGATAAAGAGAAAAAAAGAGAAGACGGACGCAGTGAAAGGCCGGGTTTTTTCGAAGTATGCAAAGCTCATAACTAATGAGGCACGGATGGCGAAAGGAAATAAGGACGCCCCTGCGGTACGCGCGGCCGTAGAGCGCGCACGAAAGGAAAATATGCCGAATGACAACATTGACCGCGCGATTAAGAAAGCAGCCGAAGGCGGAGGTGCCGCGCTTGAGGCAATTCTCTACGAGGCCTATGGCCCGGGAGGAGTGGCGCTTCTTATAGAAACACTCACTGACAGCCGCAACCGCACAAGCGGCGAACTCAAGCACCTGCTTTCATTACATAGCGGAAACCTCGCTTCTCCGGGAGCAGCCGTGTGGGCATTCTCCAAAACTCCAGAGGGGTGGAGTGCCTCAACTACTGCTCCCCTTTCTGATGAAGACCTCGCCAAACTGGACGCACTAGTTGAGGCACTTGAAGCTCATGAGGATGTGCAGGAAGTAATCACAAATGCTGAATAAGAAATTCAGCATTTGTGAATTTTCAAGTTTCAATTCTCAATTTTCAATCAATGACTAAATTAAACAATTCAAAAACTAAAGACGGATTTGAAAATTGTAAATTGATAATTGATACTTTGCGAGTATGAGAATACTCGCCATAGATCCCGGATACGAGCGCCTCGGCATTGCCGTGCTTGAGAAGAAACTCCGCGGAAAAGAGGAGGTGGTTTTTTCCTCCTGCCTCCGGACGAGTAAAGAGGAGGAACATAGCAAGCGGCTTGAAGCAATCGGCAAGGGAGTTGCGGATGTGATTGCGAAGTACAAACCCGAAGTGCTTGCCATAGAAAAGCTTTTTCTGGTTACCAACCACAAAACGGCAATGGCGGTTGCGGAAGCGCGCGGAGTGATACTTCATGAAGCCGCAAAACGGAACATGCCGGTGCGGGAATTCACGCCGCTTCAGGTTAAAATAGCGGTTACCGGGTACGGCAGAAGCGATAAGACGCAGGTTACGGCCATGGTGGAACGCTTGATACAACTCCCGGCCGGCAAGCGTCTGGATGACGAGTATGATGCGATTGCCATAGGACTCACCTGCTTTGCGACACTCAGAGTCACGTAGCATATAACACGCAACATAGAACACCAGAGGGAAGGAGCCCCATACCCTCCAATCAAGCGAGGGTTCCGCTCGGAAGAACCTTGCACAGCGCAACGGCGCGAGCAGAGCAAATTTCCAGCAGGAAATTATGCGTGTTCTCTCCGAGCAGAACCCGAGTGTTATCCACATATCCACTTGCTTGCAAAACCTTTTTGATTTGGTACAACTTAACGCATTAGTAAGGGGACTGATGAGAAAAGATATTACTACTTTAATACAACGCACTATTATGGATATGGACGACGCAGGTGCGGGAGGTGCTGCTGACGCTCCCGAAGGAGAGGAAAAGGAGGTTGACCCGGATGTACTTGAAGACACGTTTGATGATGTGGACAATCTGTAGGAGACGCGAAACTGAAGCGAAATGGGAACGCAAAACTGACGCAAAAATACCCGACCAGATGGTCGGGTATTTTGTTTTAAAGAGTTTAGTGTCGGTTCCGCGTGTATGTTTGGCGTCTGCCCCGATGCCCATGGGGTCGGGGTCCCGACCGAAGCGTCGGGATTTAGCGGATTCTCACGAAGCGATGTTTTCCGAGACGATATTCGCCTGCGGAAGCGCGTTCCATAAATTCCACTCCCACCTTTTCCCCTTCCGGAAGTTTACTCACCGCACCCTCATCAATGAGCCGCCGAAGGTCTGACTTTGACGAAATAATTTCTTTCTCCATAAGCGCCTCCACCACTCCCCTCCCGCGGAGCACGACGTCAACAAATTCCGTCGGAGCTTTATCGCGAAAGGCGCGCGTAAACTCCGCCTCTGCCTTTTCCCCCGCCTTTGCGCCGTAATAGAGCGCTACGACTTCTCGCGCCAACCGTGCTTTGAGGTCGCGGGGATTTTTTCCGGAAGAAAGCTCCTGTCCAATTTCCACAACGGAAGAGAGGGGCACGGTGGTAAGCAATTCAAACCCCGGTAGAATCATTCCGTCAGGCCAGCTCATTATCTTTCCGTACATGTCCTCCGCACTGTCCTCAAGTGTCACCATGTTACCTTCGCTCTTCCCCATTTTTTTGCCTGTCGGGTCAACGAGAAGCTTCATGACCATGACGAACTTCTCCTTATTCTTCATTTTACGCATGAGGGTCCGTCCTGCGAGCATGTTGAAGGTCTGGTCGTTGCCCCCGAGCTGTATATCCACGTCCATAGTCACTGCATCATAGGCCTGAAAGACGGGGTACAAAAATTCATTTCCATGAATTTCCTTGCCTTGTTTAATGCGCTCCTGAAACATGTCACGCTCAAGAAGTTGGGAGACGGTAAAGAGTGAGACCAATTTCAAAAAATCGGCGGGTTTTAGCTTGTTGCTCCACTCTTCATTGTCCAAAAACTTGAGGTGAGTTCCCCGTACATCAAGGATCTTACCGATAAGGGTACGATACTGTGCCGTATTCTTTTTGATTTGCGCCGGTGTAAGCGGCTGGCGCGCGGATAATTTGTCCGTAGGGTCGCCTATCTGCGCCGTGAACCCGCCATAGAGAATAATGACCTCATGTCCCAACTCCTGAAATTGCTTCAGCTTAAGCAGGTTAACGGCGTGCCCCAGATGCAGTGTCGGTCCGGTCGGGTCAATGCCATAGTAGAGCGAGAGGCGTTCCCCGCTTTTGAGACGCGCTTCAAGCGCTTCGCGCGCAGGATATATACGCTCCACTCCGCGTGTGAGGAGTTCGTTGATTTTTCCGCTGTCGGTGCTTACCTCTTTTTTACCGAAAAAATTCATACGGTAACTTTATCACAGCGAAAACGTCTTGTCTTATAATGAACCGAGAAGAGGTTAAAAGAAACTTCGCGTTTGTTTTGCGTCATGTTTAGCGTCTGTTTAGCGGCTATGCTAGGATAATCTGCATGCACCCGAGGCATCACAAACGCAAACTTATCCGCGGAAGCGCCCTGCTTTTTTCTTCAATCGCCCTCTTCGGGGGCGGCATTTTGGTGCTGTGGATTTCCACCTGGAAGCTTCCGGACGTTGAGGCATTCAGCGACCGCAAGGTGACCGAATCAACCAAGATTTACGACCGCACGGGAGAGGTGCTGCTCTACGACTTAAATGCCGGCGCCAGACGCACGGTTATTCCCTACACGGATATTTCACGGCATATAAAAAACGCCACCGTAGCAATTGAAGACGATACCTTCTGGCAGCACAAAGGCATCCGGTTCAAATCAATTGCACGGGCCGTCACCGCCAACTTTGTGAAAGGAAACCTTCTTGGGGGGCAGGGCGGCTCCACCATCACCCAGCAGGTGGTAAAAAACACTCTGCTTACCAACGAAAAAAAGGTATCCCGAAAGCTCAAAGAGTGGGTGCTTGCGCGCAAGCTTGAACAGACACTGGATAAGGAAACCATTCTTTCGCTCTATTTAAATGAGGTACCCTACGGCGGCACGGTCTATGGGATTGAAGAGGCCGCGGAAACCTTTTTCGGAAAAAGTGCGAGTGACGTTTCGGTTGCCGAAGCCGCTTATCTCGCAGCTCTCCCCAATGCCCCCACCTACTTCTCGCCGTACGGAAATCACCGAGACGCGCTTGAAGACCGAAAAAATCTGGTGCTCAGCCGGATGAAAGAAATCGGCTTTCTCACCGAAGAAGAATACGAGGACGCGAAAAAAGAAAAAGTAACCTTCAAGCCGCCTTCGGAAACCGGCATTCTCGCCCCCCATTTTGTATTCTTCGTTCGCCAGTATTTGGAGGAAAAGTACGGGCTGGACGCACTCTCGCAGGGAGGCCTGCGCGTTACCACCACCCTTGACTATGACCTCCAGAAAATCGGAGAAGGAATTGTCCGTTCGCACGCGCTCAAAAACAAGGAAAATTTTGACGCGGAAAATGCGGCGCTCGTTGCCGTTGACCCCAAGACCGGACAGATTCTCACTATGGTCGGCTCACGCGGATATTTTGACAAGGAAATCGACGGAAACGTAAACGCCACGATTGCCCTCCGCCAGCCGGGTTCGGCCTTCAAGCCCTTTGTCTACGCACGGGCACTCTCCGAAGGATACCTCCCCGAAACAGTAGTGTTTGATGTGCCGACAGAGTTCTCAACCGCCTGCAGTGTGGAAGGAAACCCCGTTGCGCCGGCAACCGAAAAGGACTGCTATCGCCCGATAAATTATGATGAGAAATATCGCGGCCCGATTTCTTTCCGTGATGCCCTCGCTCAATCAATAAACATTCCCGCCATCAAGGTGCTCTACCTTGCCGGCCTCAAGGACTCCCTCGCCCTTGCGCAGGACATGGGTATTACCACCCTCTCCGATGCTTCCCGCTACGGCCTTACTCTCGTGCTTGGGGGCGGAGAAGTGAAGCTCCTTGAGCTTACCGGCGCGTACGGCGCTTTTGCCGCGGAAGGTCTCAAACGCACGCCGACAGGCATCCTGCGCATTGAAAGCAAAGACGGACGGGTGCTTGAGGAGTGGAGGGACGACGCGGTGCGAGTGCTTGAAGAAAAAACCGCGCGGCAAATCACTGACATACTCTCCGACAACAGGGCGCGTACCCCCGGATTCGGAGCAAACTCTCCGCTTTATTTTCCGGGGCGTGATGTGGCGGCTAAAACCGGAACCACCAATGACTACCGCGATGCGTGGATTGTCGGATATACTCCGACCCTTGCCGTCGGAGCATGGGCGGGGAACAACGACAACCGTCCCATGCAGAAAAAGGTGGCCGCCTTTATCGTAGCCCCTCTCTGGCACTCCTTTATGCAGGAGGCGCTCAAGCGCACGGAAGCGGAATCATTCATCCCTCCGCCCCCAGTGGATACTACCGGCCTTCCCCCGCCTATCCGCGGCATCTGGCAGGGAGCACGGACTTACTTTGTGGATAAATACACGGGACTTCGCGCGACTGAATTTACTCCTCCCGAACTGCGCGAGGAACGCGCCATCCGCGAAGTGCACACGATTCTCTACTGGATAGATAAAGATACTCCGCTGCAACTCCGAACCACCTCTCCCGAAAGCGACTCGCAGTTCTCGCACTGGGAGTATGCCGTGCGCGCGTGGGCCGGAAGTGCAAATCTTCCCGACCAGACCGAGTCAGTTATACCAACCCAAACCGATACCACACACCGTCCCGAGTTTGCGCCGCAAATTTACATCCTCACTCCTGAATCGGGAGCGCGTCTCAACAAAAACAGCCCGTCAATAATCAGGGTAGGAAGCACTTCGCATTTTCCGGTAGCACAGGTACATTATTTTATAAACAATGTATTCATTGGTTCTGCCACAAGTGTGCCGTGGGAACTTCCCTTTACTCCTGTCGATATTCCCGGCATTCTCCCCCAAAACGAGCTTAAGGTGATTGCCACAGATATTGTGGGAAACTCCGGACAAGCATCGGTTACTTTCTCAGTAACCGAGTAGTTTAAAGTTAGAAGTTTTAAGTTCCGCTCGCTGCACTCGCTGTAAGTTTCTGACTTACCAACTTACAACTAAAGCACCTGCCTGCTGCAGGCAGGAAGCGTAACTTATAACTATTCACCGGTTCATCGGCATCACGATGTACCGAAATGACCGGTCTCCGACTCCGGAAATAAGCAGTGGCTTGTTCTCTCCGCTCCAGCTCATGGAAATGCTGTCCCCTTGTATTGCCGCGAGACAATCCTGAATGTACCGGTGGTTGAAATTGGCTTTGATATCGCGGCCGGAAAGCGCTGCGGATACGGCAAAAGACCCCTCTCCCGCTTCGGCGCTGCGGGCGGCGAGTTCCAGCGTTTTTTCGCCCGGGAGAACCTGGATGTTTAATTGGTTGAAACGGTCGGAGAACAGCGAGGTTACTTTGAGTCCGGTGGCCAAATCTTCTTTGAGCATGACCGCTTCCGTGGTCTGCTCCTTGGGGATAATCTGTTTATAGTCGGGAAACGTGCCCTCCACCAAGCGGGAGGTCACAAACATGGACGGGGTTTCGAGGGTGAGCTTGCCGCCTCCCACGCGGAAGGTCACCTCATCTTTTTCCTCCTCCAGGAGGCGCATGAATTCAGCGGCGTTTCGGATAGGCACCAGAATTCCCTCCGTAATGAGCTCTTTCTTGACCGGAATCTGTTTTTCAGCCAAGCGGAACGAATCGGTTGCAGCAAAAAAAAGCGACCCGTTTTCCTGGTACAGGTACACGCTCCCGAGTTCGGGTTTCAGATTGCCGACAGCTCCTGCGTAATGCACGGCTTTGAATCCGGCGAGAAGCGCACGGGGGTCTGCACTGCTCCCCTCTCCCTCGGCTTTGGGTACGGTGGGGAAATCATCCGGAGAACCGGTGTGCATGAGCGATTTGGTGTTTCCTCCTCCCACAAGCAGTTTGCCGTCCTTTAATTCCATCGTGATACTTTTAACATTCCGCAGGTTGGAAATAAACGAAAGCAACACCGCGGACGGAGTCGTGAGTTCCCCTTCGCGCCCCACCTTGGCGGGAGCAAAGCACTCAATCCCCATTTCCAGATTCGTGGCGCGCACGGTAAGCGTCCCGCTTTTTGCGGAAAGCAGTACGTGGGAAAGAATCGGAAGGGAAAGATGTTTGCTGGTGAGACGTCCCGCTTTGGTGAGAAGTGTCAGCAGCTTTTCGGTTATTATCTCTATCTTCATATTAAAGAAAGTAAACTACTATTAAGAAGGGTGTGGATATGGGGAAATCTGCGGCGTTCGGCAAAATAATGTGTCTTGTAAGTGTTTTTAGGAAAAAGAAAAAAAAGAGAGTGTGTACAACTGGTGTGAAAAAATAGGAGAAAATGTGGATAGAAACTCCCGGAGCTTTTTTGTTCACTTATTCCCCACTACTGTCCACATCATAGCAACGCGCGAATTTGGTTTATTTCATGAAGGAGGTCAGGATTTTCCCGGATTTCATTTTTTATTTTCTCACATGAATGAATCACCGTCGTGTGGTCTCTCCCCCCGAGCTTCTGTCCGATGAGCGGATAGGAGATGCTGCAGTCCTCGCGGAGAATGTACATGACGAGCTGCCGCGGCTTCACTACTTCTTTGCGCCGCGTCTTCTCGTAGATATGGTTTTCTTCAATGCTGTAGAAGTCCGCAACTACCTTGGTGATATCTTTAATGGAGATGGCCTTCTTCGGCTTGCTCGTGTTCTTGAGAATGGTTTTTACCTCAAGCACGCTCAAGTCCCGTCCTTTCACCTGCGTTTGCATCATGATGGAGTTCAAAATCCCCTCAATTTCACGGACATTTCCCTCCAGAGCGGTGGATATGTAGTCAGCGACATCGTCGTGGAGCGGGAAACGAAGCATCTGCGCCTTGGTTTTGAGTATGGCAATGCGCGACTCCCTGTCCGGCGGAGGGATGTCCACAATCATACCCGCGGCAAAGCGCGATTTGAGGCGTTCCTCAAGGTTTTGAATGTAGTTCGGGTGCTTGTCCGAGGAGAAAATAATCTGCTTGTTGTGTGCGTATAGGTCATTAAACAGATGAAAAAGCTCTTCCTGGCTTTTTTCCTTGCCGGAGAGAAACTGGATATCGTCCATGATGAGGCAGTCGTACTGGTGGTACCGGTCCTTGAACTGACCGATGCGTCCCTGCTGGACCGAGGTGACATAGTCCTGTGAGAATTTATCCGAGGTGACGTAAAAGATTTTGTGCCCCGCGAAGTTTTTCTTCATGTGATTCCCCACGGCCTGCAGGAGATGGGTCTTTCCGTGTCCGGTGCCCCCATAGACAAAGAGAGGATTATACGTAATGCCCGGCTTCGCCAATATGGCGAGGGAGGCCGCATGCGCAAGTTCGTTGAAAGGGCCCACCACGAAGGACTCGAAGGTGTAGCGCGGGTTCAGGTTGCTTTCCTTGTCCACGTAATATTCCTGCAGCGGCAATTCCTGAATGCGCATCTCCCCCATGACACCGCCGTCCTCTTTTTTCTTCGCGTCTTCCTTGGTAACTACATATTCAAGCGCTCGCACATGTTCCGACAGGTTTCGGAGAGAGCGAAGGATAAATTTGTGATATTTGTTGAAGAGCCAGTCCTTCACAAAGGCGTTCGGGACCGACAGATGCACGACACCGTCCTCTACTTTGAGAATAGAGGTATCTTTAAACCACGTACTGAAATTGGCCTTTGACACGGCGAGCTCTATCTCGGTAAGTGCGCCTTTCCACATGCTTTGAGTATCCATACTTGTGTAATCCCCAATCCGGTATCTTTCATCCTTAACAGGAGGGAGTTTCTTTGTTAAAGATTAAGGATTAACGATTAAAAGTTCTTTTAGGTGGTACTAGTATATACTCATTACGGGCGCGCGGAACTTGTAAAAAACCAAGGGTTGTGTTAATAATATGTGAACAGTTTGTGAACAACTATTCACTTTTGACGATTGACTTTTAACGCGTCTTTCACCTGTTAAAAGTTAATGGTTAAAGGTTAAAAGTGTTTTTGTATGAGCTTCACCTATAAACCAAAAAGGAAAAAAAGGGCGCGCACGCACGGATTCCGCTCCCGCATGAAGAGTGCAACCGGAAGAGCGGTACTCTCCCGCCGGCGCCGCAAAGGCCGCCACACACTGACCGCAAGCCGCAAGCGTACCTAACGGTCATTGTTAACTATTAACCATTAACTTTTGACTTTTAACAGCCCGAAAACTTTCTGTTAAAGGTTAATTGTCAAAAGTTAATAGTTGCGCAAGCGCCATGCTCCCCAAAAAACGCCGGCTTCTCGCTTCCCATTTCGCTCCGCTTCAAAAGGGGCGGCTTTTTTCAAGCCAGCATTTCTCCCTGCGCATCGCACCGGGAAAAGCCGGAGATTCCCTGCGTGCGGCGGCGGTTGCCGGCAGTGGCGTGGCGCGGAAGGCGCACGAACGCGCACTGTTGCGCCGTCGCATCTACGCGGTCGTGCGGGAGGTGATTCCGGCAAGCGCGGAAGGACTGCATCTGGCAGTATTCGCCCGCAAAGGCGCACCCGCTCTTTCTTTTCAGGTAGTACGAAAAGAACTCGGCTCACTTCTGCGCGGAGCCCTGCGGTTGTGAGGGTACCTGTCCTGCGCTAGAATGGGGGCATGTTCGCCCTGCTTAAGAGTGTTTTCTATATTCCTCTCTATAACGCGCTCATTCTCCTCATAGGAAGGATGCCCGGTTTTGGAGCGGGCGGGGCGGTGATTCTCCTCACTCTGGCCATTAAAATCATTCTCTTTCCGCTTTCACAGCGCGCCTCAAAGTTCCAATTTGAGATGAAGGCGCATGAAGCCGAGCTGAACCGCATTAAGGAGCGCTTCAAGGGAAATCGCGAGGAGCAGGGCCGCGCCATACTCGCGTTCTACAAAGAGAAAGGCATCAACCCATTCATGGGCATTTTGCCTGTGCTCATTCAAATTCCCATTGTTATCGGACTCTATTATGTGTTCTACAAGGGAGGATTGCCGGGGGTAAACGAAGAACTGCTCTATTCGTTTGTCCCGGTTCCCCCCGTTGATATGCATTTTTTCGGGATAGACATCTCGGAAAAGAGCATACTGCTCGCGGTATTGACCGGCGCCTCGCAATTTTTGCAGGGGCATTTCGCCTCCCCTCCTCCGCCCGCACCAAGTTCGGGAAAACCCTCATTTCAGGAAGACCTTGCTAGGGGCATGCGGCTTCAGGTAAAGTATGTTCTGCCTCTGATTATGGCCTTTGTGGCCTATCAGGTGTCGGGAGCGGTAGCGCTGTATTTTATTACGAGCAACCTGTTTACCGTTTGTCAGGAGCTCTACCTACGCAAGAAGTTTAAGAAGGAGGGACATCTGACGCATCGGGGAGCATCCGACTAATCCGAATGTTCCGAATATCCGAATGGTTACGAATGCAGTCCTTCTTATTCGCAGGTATTCGTATATTCGTAGAGATTCGTAATTCGTATTGTATGACTAACGAAGAAATCAAAAAAACAATACAAGAACTACTCTCCCGCATGGAGATTGCCTGCGAGTCCGTAGAGTGTGTTGATGAGGATTCGGACCGGCGGCGCTTTTCAATCCGCACTCCCGATTCGCATCTTCTTATCGGGCCCAAAGGCGCACACCTGTTTGCGTTCAATCATCTGGTGCGAAAAATTGCCGGAAAAGGCGAGGAGGGCGAGTTTCTCTTCACGGTTGACGTGAACGACTATCACGAAGCCGCCCGCGAACGCCTGCATGCGCTTGCAAAGGTGATGGGAGACCGCGCCCGGTCGTTTAAGGCGTCAGTGGAGCTGGAACCCATGTCATCCTATGAACGGATGGTGGTGCACACGTTTTTTGAAAATGCAGGAGATATTAAGACCGAGTCAACCGGAGACGGGGAACGCCGGAGGGTGGTTATCAAATACACTGGAGAGTAATGGTTAGGAGGAGCTCGTAGCTTCTTAGCTGATTAGCTTTTTAGGGAAGAAATCATCTTGTTAAGCATTCGCATCACTTCAAGAAGCAAGCTGTCAATTTTTTGCAAATCTAAACCCTTTCCCCAAGGCAAGCGACGTACAATTTCAAGCTGGGTTTCCAGTTCAGCTCCGGAACCGTAAGCAATTAATAGGAACTGACAAAACTCCTTTTTTCCTCCGCGACGCCTTCCTTCTGCAATGTTAGAGGGGATAGAAACTGAGGCGCGTTTCATTTGCGACGAAAGTCCGTACAGTTCACTTTTCGGAAATTGCTCAGTAAGGGCATATAATTCAATGACGGCGTCTATACCTTTCTGCCACACGATTAATTCTTTATATGAATGTATTTCCATCACGGTTTTTTAATTTCCCTAATAAGCTAAAAAGCTACCAGCTAATAAGCTAATCTTCAAATTCCACGCTCCAAAGCGTTCCGTCATTTTTGTTGGTAAAGATAAGGAACTTTTCATCAGGCGAGAGTTGCGGATGAACGAGGTCAATGGAGTCGCCCCCTTCACTGCTTATATCAAGTATCCGCTCCCCCACTCCGGTTTCCGCATCTATTTGCCATAGTTCATCGGTAAAAGAGATAACTCCCTGATACCAGGCATCGGGGTAGCTTCCTCCGGGAAGAGTGAGCGGAACCCCGCAGTAAATATCTTCATTTGATTTTGCCCAGACGCACTTTTCGGGAAGTGTTTTGTGCTGCAGGGCCGAGGCCTTGTTTGTTTTTCGGTCAAGCATCTGCAGGATAATTCCGCCGCCCGAACTTTCGGAAAAGAGTATCCGCGACAGGTTTCCGTCGGGAAGCGCCGTGAGACCCGCCACATCGCGAATAAGCGGCTCCATTTCCCCGCCCCCGCTTGGAACCGACACGAGCATCCCGTCTGAAATAGCCGATGGCTTGGTGAGGAATGCAATACGGGAGGATGTAGTCCAGAGCGGAATCCATTCCCGAAGCGGAGACGCAAACATCTGTATTTTCCCGCTTCCGTTAAAGGCCGCGCGGACTCCCACTCCTCGCCCTCCTTCTTCGCGCATGTAGATAAGTTCCTTTCCGTCCGGCGAGAGCGCCACCTCCCGTATATTTCCGGGGAGGAAGGTCCCTTCAAGGGTTCCTTCGCCCTCTGCTTTTGGCTTGAGCGTTGCGGAATAGGTCTGAATGGTTTCATTGTCTTCGCCAAGGTAGCGGGCAAGTACGGAGGCCCCGTCTTTCCGCCACAGCGCCTCATAGATTTTGGGTATCGTCGTATTGGTCAGCCGCCGCACCACCCCGCCGGTTGCCGCAATTTCATACGTGTTGCCCGTGGCGCGGTCCAGGTACCGGACGCGGACGCTTTCATCCCGCCCTCCGACAACGGCGCCCGCTATCGGAGTAAGTGTTAGGCGGCGCAGTATGGGGCCTCCGCGCGTATCCGAGGGCAGTGCTACCGGTTCTTCCGTTTCCTCTTCAAATCCACCTTCTTCCGTTTCAGGAAACTCCCCCTCAATCGGCAGTTCGGCTTCAGGAGTTCGGAAAAAGAAAAAGTAAATAAGCGCCGCAATGACTGCGAGCACAATAACCGATACAACAATGGTGACGGTAGTTTTTCGCGACATGTTATTTGCACTTTTTCCCCAACGGGTCGGTTAGCACAATAATATCAGGTAGTGTCCCCGGCTGGTCATAGTGCAAATATCTACACCCCCCTTTGACGAGAGCTATTTCACGTTGCAGGTCATCGTACATTCTTCTTGTTGCTGCATATAATTCACCGGACTCTTCGGTTTCACCGGCGCGCTCAAGATTAATAATTGGCTGGACGTTTTGAGCGATTACGCTGAGTTTTTTCTCGGCTTCGTTCCAATCTCGTCTCTGCATGAGGTCTTGTATCCCATTATCATATGCGTCTCTTGCCGTTCGTGTCTGATTCTGTGCCATCAGGAGAAGCCCCGCCTTATCGGTCGCTCCTTCGGTCTTTGCTTTCGCAATGGCCGCATCCACCGCATTTATCGCTTTAGTCGCGTCATTTTTTATGTCCGTATGTGTTACTAGCGCGAGCGGTATTTCCTTTTTTATAACCCGATCAAATTTTAAGGTAAGGTCCAGATCTCGTCCCAATTGCGGGTTAATGAGATTTACCAGCAAATAACTGGAATATACGATAATAATGCCGCCGAGTGCCCGTAGAATAATGGCCTTACCCTCCATATGTCCAAGGATAGAATCCGTGAAAAGCAGAGTGAACCCGCCGCGCACAATGGAGAACACCGCCAAAAGTCCGGCAATCGCGATGCCTGTCGTGTAGAGAAACGAGAGGTATTTTGAAAGGCACTGGCCGGCTTCAAGCTCCGCTTTTGAGCAGCCGAAGAATCCCAGTCGTTCGCCGCCGCTCGTGAGGCCGGTGTCAATCTGAGTGAGAGGCACAAAATTGCCTTGTGCTGAAACAAGTGAGGGAAAGATGCTCACGCCGAGTATAAATAACACCACTATGAGAGTGAGCAGAAGAACCGTCTTGGAAAAATTGTGCGGGTGAAACAGACGCATAGATGTTATCTAGTGGATTCCGGAGCCGAGTCGGGGAGCGAAGAGAACTCTCGTTCCTTGAAAGAAACGGAAAGTGAAGCGTCATCCGCCTGGAATGTTTTAGTTGTGTGCTGTGCGGTAAGTCCGATAAAGGCGGTGCCGCCATCCCCGGAGTTTCTTCGGAGAACAATATCGGACCGTGTTTCGGAAGAAAGTGTCTGATAATTTAGTTTCCAGTCATAGCGCAGCGCGGCGGTACCTCGGTCAGCGGCTTCAAAAAAGAACGGAATTGCAGAAAGCCGTACTTCGTCACCGTTTAATACCAACTCCCGCGTAAGCGCCTGCTCAAATCGGATACCGAACAGAGGATGATTTTCATAGAGCAGTATGTGCGGCGCAACCGGCGGAATGGTTATCTCCGCGGCGGCCAGGAGCGCATGGTCAATTGTTTCCACCTCAACCGAAACCGTTTTTTCCCGCATGGGCACCGCGCCCTGAAACACAAACAAACTTTTGCCAAAGCCGCTTGAGTCGCCAATCACTTTTCCGTCTTCTTCCCATGTATATACGAGTTCGCGTTCGGCAAGCCGTTTCCCCTCCGCATTTACAAATAGCGGAATTGCGGCTACGGTTACGCTCCCTTGAAACGGAAATAAGGCCTTGCCTTTGTAAAAAGGAGGTGTGTATGAGGAGGACTGCCAAAGGAGTAGCACGTCCGCAGGCCGTATTTTGAACTCTTTGCTTAGAATGCGGCCATCCGGCATTTGCGCAATAACAGTGAGCGTAGTTACGCTTCCGGCTTTGCCGGTTTGGAATAAGAAGTGTTTTTCGCCGACACCCCGTTTTTTGAGCACGCCGTTTATCGTATAGCCAATCACGGCGCTTTGGATATCAACAGCATAGCTTTCAACGTCTACCGAAACTATTTGCTCGGCCCCAGGACGCTCCGGCGAAAGCGAAACCACGAGAGCATCCTGACCGCCTAATGTCTGCGCGGAGAGCGAAAGCGGCAGGACAAACAAAAAGACAAGCAGGCAAAGAACATATGAAAAAAGGAGCGAAAAATATAACTTTTTCATCACCTGTATTATACACCACGGCTCGGAGCCGCTGTGCACAGCAATGACGGTAACCACACCTCCCGAAAAACGGCTCTGAATTCTCCCTTTCCTAAAGGGAGCATCCGCCCAACTTTTTCTGAAAAGTGAGGCAGGGAGGGATTTCTAAATCCTCCGCTCCGACTTGAGTCGGAGCTCCTCCTTTCCGCCAGCTGGCGGAAAGGAGGAATTAAGAGATGCGGAAAATTCCCAACTACGCCGAAGGGCCTTTCGGAGGGGTTCGCCCTTTTGATGCTACGGTCTGCACCGCCCGCTCTATTTTCCCGCCGATAAGAGGAACACCTCGAAGTGCGGAAGACCCGTCATTGATAACCCACGCATAGGCAATGTCAAATGTCCATGCGGGAAATACCCCGCCCGTTCCGGCATCTACTGCAGTAGCACCCAGAACACTAAGGGTTAAACGCCAATCCAGCATCCCTTTCATAAAGAAGAGAAAATAGAGAGCTCCACCCACTGCGAGGTCAACAACAGTGTTAATAGGCAAGCCGATTCCAGTAGCCCCCACTCCCATTTGGACGAGGTCAAGGAAGATGGCGGCAAGAAAGAGCATGTACCAGCTTCCGGGTGAAAGTTTTGGTTCGGGTTTCCGTGGCGGCGGAGGAAGCGGTCCGCGCGGTCTGTTTTGTTGTGAGGGTTGAGGAGACATAGCTGGAAGCTTATTAGCTGGTAGCTTTTTAGCTTTTTAGAAATTTCCTAACAAGCTAATCAGCTACAAGCTATTGGTTGCCTTCGGCTGCTTTCAGCTCTGCCTTCGCCGCTTTGATGGCGAGCAACTGCGAGGGGTCGGAGGTGATAATTTGGTCTTCGGTGTAGGAGGCGATAACTTTGATTGCCACGTGTTTGAGACCTACAAAGAAGAGCCCCTCTCCCACATCGGACTCAAGAAGCAGAAATTTTTCTTCGTCCGTGAGATTGAAAATCTGCTGGAGACGGTCTACGACCGTTGGCGATTGTTTGAGAAGTATCTGCATGGAGGAGTTGGTGAGAATGGGAAGCCCGTAGGGGGATTTGAGGAAGTCGTCCACGTCCTGTGTAATCGTGGCAAGACCGAAATAATATTTGCGGCCGCGTTTGGCGAGCCCGAGCAGGAAGGAGGCCGTATCTTCGCTCTTCATGAGCCACCACGCCTCGTCAATCACCATGAGGCGCTTTTTGAGCTCCCGCCGGATAGCGTTCCAGATAAAGTGCGTGATGAGGTACATGGCTGCGGGCTTGAGCTCATCTTCCATGTCGCGGAGGGAAAATACAATCAAATTGGCATTGATATCAATATTTGAGGGTTGGTTGATGAATCCCGCCCATGTTCCGCGTGTGTATTTGGACAGGCGGGTAACGAGCGACTCCCCTCCCCGCATGCCGGCGAGTACCAGTTCAAAGTCGGAGAGAAGCGGCGGCGGAATCTTTGCAAAATCAGAATCGGCGGTAATGTCTTTGAGTGCGTAGGTTTCTGTTATAGCGCGGTCAATAATCGCATCTTCTTCGGGAGACAGTCCTCCGAGCATAATGCGGAAAAGCCCGACCAGATTGATGATGTTTGAGCGCAGGACGTCGGTGGGCGACTCATCTTCGCGCGGAGTCGGAAGTTCAAAGGGGTTGATGTGGTGGGATGAGTTGAGTGAAATGTTGAAGTATTTACCGCCTACGGCTTCGGCCAGATATTCATACTCGCGTTCGGGGTCAAGCACGATAACGTCAGTGCCAAACATGAGTGAGCGGAGAATCTCCAGCTTCATCATGTAGGATTTACCCGCGCCCGACTTGGCGAACACCACGGAATTAAAGTTTTCAAGCGAAAAGCGGTCAAAGAGAACGAGGGAAGCATTGTGCCGGTTGATGCCGTAGAGCACCCCTTTGTTTGAGGTCAGGTCAAAGGAAACAAACGGAAAGACACTTGAGAGGGGCGAGGAGTTGAGTTTGGTATGCACCAGAAGTTCGTCGTTTCCGAGGGGCATGGTACTCCTAAAGCCCTGTTCCTGCTGGAAGAGCGCGGGTTTGAGAAGCACGAGCTTGGCATCCAAAATGCCGCGCACCTCGGTTTCCACCTTTTCAAGCTCGGTTTCGTTGTCGGCGTAAATCGTAACGTACATTCCCACTTCAAATATCTTTTCATTGGCCTGCATGAGGTCATCGCGCAGTTTTTCCAAATCCTGATACGCAGTATCGAGCGCAGGGTCGCGCACGATGCCCTTGTGTTCGCGTTCAATCATCTGGCTTTGTACCTCTGCAACCTTCTTCTGGAATTTACGCAGGACTTTGCCGGTATCAAGCGGATGAATGAAGATGGAAATATCAAACACTTTGTCCAGATTGATGACCGGAGCAAACCAGCCCTCCGTGAGGTAGCGCGGGTAGGAAATGACGAAAAAGGTGCGGGTTATTTTTCCGCTCACATTGAGCGACTTCGGCGTTACCTTAAGCGCAGCAGGCGCAATAACATCCTGCAGTTCAAGGGCGCCGGATTGGTAAATCTGCTCGGGCAAAAAGTCCGAGATGTCATCCTGCTTCTTTTTTGGTTTTAAAAAATCCAATATGCCCATAGCTTGTAGCTTCTTAGCTGGTTAGCTTTTTAGGGAAGAAATCATTTTGTTAAGCATCCGCATCACTTCAAGAAGCAAACTATCAATCTTCCGAAAATCTAAATCTCTTCCCCAAGGCAGACGACGAACGATTTCGAGCTGCGTTTCTAGTTCTGCACCCGAACCATAGGCAATTAGCAAGAACTGACAGAATTCCTTTTTACCTCCGCGTCGCCTTCCCTCCGCAATGTTTGAGGGAATAGATACGATGGCACGTTTCATCTGGGATGCAAGTCCGTACAACTCACTTTTGGGAAATTGTTCAGCAAGAGCATATAGTTCAATTACACCTTCTATACCCTTCTGCCATACGATTAACTCTTTATACGAGTGTATTTCCATAACAATTTTCTTTATTCTTTCCTAATAAGCTAAAAAGCTACCAGCTAAGAAGCTGTTACTGGGTGTTCGGTTTCCCCGGGATTAAACAATTTGTAAAACAACTCAACCACCTCTTCGGTGCCGAGCTGTGCCACGCGCACGCCGGTGCGCACGAGCCCCTGCTCCACCACCGACACCCTCTGTTCAAGCTGAATCTTGTGTTCCTCAAACCCCCTGTTCCCGCTTCCCTCCGGAGCCGATTGTTTCCCCGGAAGCATCCGGCTCAATTGCGCGCCGATTTTTCCCCCGCTTTCCGAAACCTGCAAAATGGCCGGTGTGTAGGGTACCACTACGAAAAAGAGCTTGTTCATGATGTTGGTGTTCTCGGTGAACTTCCGGATAAATCCGATATATTCCTGCGTCTGGATTTTGAGCAGTTCATTGGTCTGTTTTCCAAGCCGCTCCTGCAGAAACTCCAAATAGGGTTTGACATCAAACCTCCGTGATTCCACGACAATCTGCACCGAGAAATCCAGCGCGTTTAAAAAACTCTGGAACTGCGCAATGATGGCCTGCTGGTTCTCTTCGGACTTGAGTGCAAAGTTGATGGAGGAGGCCATGAGTACAGCCCGAAGACCGCCGTCTTTGAGGATGACGATGCCGTCCCGAATTTCCCTTATTTTGACGAAATCCTGCGATGCTTTAGCTTTTATTGGCATATGAATAGATACGAGAAACGAATCAATATCCGAATAGTCCGAATGTTCCGAATCAACGAATGGATACGAATACTATTATACGTTATTTCTTTTGTTTTCGCGGGTCTAGACGCAGAATTCTGATTGGTTTTACATAGCGACAGCGGAAATTAACAAGCAAGCCAAGCTCCACGCCGCTGGCCTGCAGGTAATTTTGAATTTGCCGGTAGTCGTTGCCTAACAGGACTCTCTTTGCTTTCAACTCCAATGCCACACATCCTTCAATGAGAAAATCTATGATATTTCCAGAATCACCGATGCGGATTTCTCTCTGATATTCAATTGATTTTTCCTTTAGTTTCTTTTCAAGGCAGTCACCATATTGTTTTTCTTTTCCATAGGGTCCTATCTCATTATGTACATCAAAACAAATACCGGTAATATCGTAAGACAAATCCGGGTAAAGAACGTGCGGTTGTGTCTTATTCGCAGCCATTCGGATTATTCGGACAATTCGTTAATTCGGATGCTATCGCCGAACCTTTTCGTTTATATCTAAACTCCACGTGAGGTCCTTCAGTTTACTTTCCGCTAACGCTGGCACGGATGCTTGAGGCGCCGCCTTGTCGGCGGGTGAGGCGTCTGGTTTATGCGGCTTTTTTTTCCACAAGTACAAACGATTTCCCAGAGCATATTGCAGAGCGGCTTGTAGGGTAAACACAAAGGGCTTGCCGTTTGGGGTCGCAAAGGCGAGCGCCAAAGCGAGTAGGGCGATGGGCGCGATGAAGATAATCGCAATAAAAAATGGGAGGTAATGGTACAGAATGTAAATCATTCCCCCCGCTCCCACGACATAAATAAACTGCTTGACCGTGAGAGGCCCGAACAGCTTGTCTTCTATGTTGATGAATTGTGGAACCTGGAACCTCACGGTAGTTATAAGTTAGAAGTTTGTAAGTTATAAGTTCTTTCTAAGAAAGCTGACATATCCGCTTATCATTTTTATCAACTCAACATGTCTCTCAATAATTTCCCCATTTTTGTAGAATTCCTTTTCAAGGCATACCTCAAGATTTCGTCTCGTTTCCTCTGCTTCGCATTTGGCAGTATCATTTATTATTCGTATTTTTTCCTTGATGGACTGTTTATTATACGCTTCGGCGATATTGTTAGTAGTAGAGGATGAAGACCTCCGTAACTGGTCAACGCTTCTATACTTTTCGTCCTCAGGGAATTGCTTTGTTAAATGGAAAACCTCAAGCTCCAATTCTTTTGCCCGCGTATATATCTTTAAATTTTCAAGACCCGTTGCCATAACTTACAAACTTAAAACGTATCAACTTTCAACTATCCAGAGGTTCTCTGTACGGGTCTAAGGTATATCGCGTATCGGTTTTCGGCATGCTCATGGGCTCGTTTAATTTCCGCTCCGTTAAGTTTCTATTCGCGTTAACTTCTTCCTCTCCCTCCTCCCCTCCTGTTGTACCCCGTAGTGAGCTCGGCTCTACTACTGGGGCCTGAGGAGGGGTGCCGAGTCCGCGAGGCGGGGTGGTGGGAGAAGAGGCCTGCCCGTTCAAGTTTTGCTTGCCCGAAATAAATCCATCCGGGGTTTGAACGGGCGGGGCAAAAGTTGTTCGGGGAGATTGAGGGGGAGTCGGCAAGGGCGATGGCGTTGCAGGAAGAGAGGGAGTAGTGATTTGTGTATTTTCAAGTTCTTTATTTTGATATTTTTCTATATTTGGTATTCGGGATTCGGTATTACTATTTTGGGCAGGCGGTACCTGCCCGTTCAAATTCGTCTGCGAATTTGCCCGGGTCCACCCCGTGGGACCTACGTTAGTTTTAAGTGATAAGTTTGAAGTTGTAAGTTGAGATGGAGGAGGCGTAATTTCTCTG
>JAUSHG010000063.1 GCA_030648695.1 bacterium
TAACCAAAACTGGTTTCCTAACCCTTTCCTTTACCTAAACAACATGATGCCTGCCGCCACCGACACATTAAGCGACTCCTTCCCCGTCCGAGTTTGACGGGGATGGTGAGCATGTCGAACCATGCTCCCGCGCATAGGAATCTCCGCGATAACATTGCAGACCTTCCGAAGTGCGGGCGGCACTCCCTGTACTTCATTGCCAAACAGAAATGCGGTGTGTTTCCGAGATGTAATCTTCCGGTAATCGGTTGATTGCTTGTCCTGCTCCACGCACACACAGAACACGCCCTCCGATTTGAGTTCTCTGATGAGCGCGGAGGCGCTTTTTTGATACTCCCACGCTACGGACTGTTCCGCTCCAAGGGATACTTTTGCAAAATCCCTGCGCGCCCGTCCAAACCGGTCAATCGGAGTTGGCGTATAACCCGTAAGAAATATTTTGGCGACACCGGCGGCATCCGCGGTACGGAAAATGGAGCCGACGTTATACACGCTCCTGACGTTGTGCAATATGACGTATATTTCTGTATGCTTCGCCATTACTGCATTGTATCCAGAGCGTGGAAATTATCAATTACCAGTTTTCAATTATCAATAAATCATCGAATTTAGAAATGTATCAAGTTAAACCTTGTTTGAAAATTGATAATTGAACCTTGAAAATTTACATGGTATTCTTAGACCATGCTTAATCTCTTTCCCGAACTGCTCGCCTGGGGTCTCCTTGCCCCTCTGCTCCTGCGGATTGTGGTTGGTCTGATTTTTGTTTCCTACGGATGGAACATCCTGCGCCGCGACCGCGAAACGGCCTCGGCGTTCTGCGAATCACTTGGCTGCAAACCGGGAACCACGTATGTATGGGTCTGGGGACTCCTGCAGATTGCGGGAGGACTTCTGCTCATTATCGGGCTGTATACGCAGGGAGCCGCGCTCGGACTCATGGCGCTTACCGGCATCCTTGCCTCGCTCAAGCGCAAACACCCCGAACGAATCCCTTTTGAACGCCGATTTCTGGACCTCCTGCTGGTTGTCCTCGTTTCGCTCCTCTTCTCCGGAGCCGGATTGTTTGCGTTTGATATTCCGCTGTAGAGGAGTACACTATAATCAGCAAAACAACCTCGGAAAGGAGTAGTCATGTCATTTTTTGCACAGCTTTTTGGCACCAGGAAAGAGTTCCGGACAGCCAGACGCACACAAGAAGATATTTCATCTGCAGAATTCATACAGATTCGCGGGGAAGTAGAGGAGGCAATCTTGAAATCCCGCGCGAGCGCACCTGGCTGCATTCTGGTAATGCGCACTATTGCCAAGGCGCATGGACTGACGTTTGACCAATACCTCGCGCTCTGCAACAAATACTCTCCCAAAACGACGGTTCGTGCCCGGATAGTCCCTGCCTGAAATCCCCGCACTCCCCACATAAACCCGCCAACTGCTATTTCCTCTGTAGCAGAAAGCGGGTTTCTTTTTTACAAAACTTCAAAATCTTTAGTAAATATGGTATAAATTCCCTACTCCCTAAGCCAACTCTGGCGAGTTGGCCGGGCGATCAACCCGCCTTAACGGATTGATGTAGCCCGCCCATAGCCGCCGGCTAGAAGCCTCTGGCTGGCAGCTCAGTTGATATGCCCTTTGTATATATTTTAAAAACAGCGCAGGGTACAAAATATACTGGTTCAACAATTAATCTTCTGCGAAGAATTGAGGAACACATGGGCGGCCTGGTGAAATCTACAAAAGGAAAGCGTCCTTTAATTCTGTACGCAACCAGAGAATGTGAGACAATGAAAGAGGCAGCGTTTTGGGAGAAAAAATATAAGAAAAGTCTCAGTGAGATTGAGAGACACATTAAAAAAGGTATATTGAAATTAGTTTAGCCCGCCCATAGCGCAGGTGGTAGAGCGTCCGACTTTTAATCGGTAGGTCCCTGGTTCGAATCCAGGTGGGCGGATAAGATAGAGTACGGTATAATTATCGTACTATGGTCTCTTTCAAATCGAGGTGCATTGCACTCCGTAAACGCGGGTTATCTATCAATCAAATAGTAGTAAAAACAGGGCGGCCTAAAACGTCCGTGTATTTTCACATAAAGCAATTTCCCTTAAACGAACTACGCAAAAAAGAAATTCGTTTGGCTGCCATAAAGCGATTCAATGACTATAGCAGGAGCATTAAAGGAAAGAGTCGACTAAACCGGCACCCTATCCCCTTTGCAATCTGGAATACTCAACTCGTGTCATTGATAGGTCATTTGACTTTTGACGGAGAAATAAAACGAAGCGGGTGCGTGTATACCAACCGCAATTTTTCTCTTCACCGCAATGTCGAACTGTGCATGAAAGAAGTATATCCATTTTTACCAAAAAAATATGAATCTCTTCCAGGTGTTCACAAAACTGCATACCATAACGTAGAATTGGCCACTTACCTCAAAAAGAAAAAGGGGGGGCTTATCGGCAAAATTAGCGTTATGAATATTGGCCTTCAACGCGCCTTCTTGCGCGCTTTCTTTGACGATGAAGGTTCGGTGTATTTCATTGGGAAACGAAGAGCGGTACGCGGATATCAACACAGCGTTCAGATTCTTAAGCTTATTCACGTGCTTCTCAAGAAGTTTGGTATCGAAAGCAAGGTTGATGAGAAATATAACGAGATAACAATTACCCGGCGTGAAAATATCGCCCAGTTTTCCAAGGAAATTAATTTCAGCAAAGGAGTAACGGTGAATGGCAAACGTTCCAACAGTGTCTGGAAACAATCGCTGGAAAAAAGGCACATTCTTCGGCAAGCTTTAGCTTCCTACGCCTAGCTCTTGCATGTACCTGCTGTCGGGCGTAGGATAATTTTGGAAAGAAAAAGGAACACTATGGCCTACATAACCACATGCAGTGTCTGCAAGCACCAAACACTCAATCGCGACCACATAGAATGCCGCATCGCCCATCTCCAGGACCTCATTGCGCAGATACAGACACACATCAAGAAGAATCCGAAAACTCCTTTACCTCCGCAACTTCAAAAAAAGATTCTGCGGGAATCCGCGCAAACCTTGGAAGCGTTTTTCAAAAACCGAAGTACCCGAGAGGAACTGGCGAGGGAAAAAGAACTCTGGAAGCTGGGTCGGGATGAGGCCGTTCGGAAAGCCATGAGAAAGTTTGAAGTCGAGTATCCGGATCCGGACCCGATACGGTACGCCTGATACTGCTCTCTACTCCGTCCCACTTGGACATCCGATGTCCAAGTGGGTTTTTATATCGACGAACGAGCGGGGTCGCGCAAAGGTCTTCATTTGCATGACCCGTGAGTGAAGTCGATATATGAGCGCGAGCGATTATATCGTAAGAATCAACCGCTCAAGCGCGATATCAAATTCGTGAATGCCGCGGCGGGAGTCATGGTAGAGGGAAATAAACTTTGAAGAGAGGTTTTTCAATTCTTCGGCGGAATAATTCTTTGCGAATGATTTTGCCTTGCTCCACACAAACGGCTTCACGCCCGCTTCGTCAGCGGTCTTGCACACAGTGGCAAGAAATATGCTTTTAAGCTGCCAGAATAAAATGCCGTGCACCTCCTCCGGCTCGGCGCCGCTCATGCGCGCCTGCTGATAGAGCACCCATAACTTCTTTTTATCCCGCGCGCCGAATGCATCCGTCAGAGAGAAAATATTAAACTCCGGCACCTTCTTTTCTTTCCTTTCAAACATCAGAACCTTCTCTGCCTTTTCCGCAAGCGCGAGCACTGTCTTTTTATCTACTGCCGCCTCAAGCAGGACGAAGATATTCGGCGAATCCGCAATGTCACCAAGGCGCTCTACAAACACCTCCTTCCACTCCTCATTTTCAAAAAGATTCGCGCAGTAGACAATGTGCGTTTTGGAAAACAAGCCCTGCCCTCCAATCAGTTCATCTAGCGTATGCACATCCGACTCAGCGGAGATGCGAAACACTTCCGCTTCAGGATGTTTTTTTACAAGCGTGTCCAAAAGCGCGCCTGCTTTTTCGCGCGCTTTGTCCCTGTCAGAGCCGTAGAAGAAGTAAATCATAGCTTATAGCTT
>JAUSHG010000075.1 GCA_030648695.1 bacterium
GCAGAAGTCGGCGCAGAATATAGCCCGTCCCTTTGTTTGATGGAATCACACCATCCGAGACGAGAAAACAAACCGCGCGCATATGGTCGGCGAGTATCCGTTGTGTTCGAAAAGTGAGGGAATCCGGAAATGACTTCAGAATAAAATCAAATACATCGGTCTTAAAAATAGTACTTTTGTTTTGCACCACCATTGCAAGCCGCTCCAGCCCCATTCCGGTATCAATTCCCAAGAAAGGAAGTTTGGAAAGTTTCGCCTCACCTCTATCCAATTTTTCACGGGAGCTATCACAGAAATATTCATTGAAGACGATATTCCAAATCTCAACATCCTCTCCCGAAGCATTCTTGCAATAAATCTCTGTTGTGGGTCCGCACGGGCCGGAGATGCCGGTTGGTCCCCAAAAAACATCCGCTCCCGCCTCTCGAACATCCGAAACCCCTAACGCCTTCCAGTATTTTTCTGATTCGTCATCTCGCGGTACTCCCGGACCACCTTGATAAAATGTCACAAACGAAATGGGAAGACCGAGCTCCTCGGTAATAAATGTGTGAGCGTACCCAATGGCTTTTTCTTTCCCATAGCCCCCAAAAGAAAAGTTCCCAAGCATTTCAAAGAAAGTGAGATGTGTATCGTCTCCCACTTCGTCAATATCTGAAGTCCGCAAACACTTCTGTACCGATACCGTACTTTTGGAGCCGAAATCCGCCATCGGGTCCGCTTCGCCGGTGTAGTACTTCTTAAACTGTTGCATGCGGGCGGTGGTCAGGAGCCCCGACGGGTCGGAGGGAATAAGCGACGATGAGGGCACGATGGCGTGTCCCTCTTTTCTGAAAAACTCCAAAAATTTCTGTCGTATCTCCGAGGCCGATAACATGCGGAAATCCTAGCACAAAAAAAGCCCTCCGGAAACGCCAGTTTTTAACCCTCATACATTCTATGAATGTATGAGGGTTGCCTGTCAGGCAACAGTCCGGCGTTCATCGGGCACCCGTCTGAAAGTAAACAGCGCGATTATGATAAAGACAGTTACGGCGACAATGGCCATTCTATAGCGAACACTACCCAACGATACAAATCCCGATACTATCGCTCCCCATGCAAGCGGACCGATAAACGAAGAGGCCCTCTCAGCCAGTCCGAAATAGCCGAAGGCGAGATTGTGCTGACCCGGCGGAGTAACATACGACATCACCGAGCGGGAAACCGCCCACGTTGCACCAAACCAGAATCCCATCAGTACGGTGGAAATCACAAAGAGCGTAAAATTGGTTATGAGTCCCACAACCGGCAGGAGTAGTATCCAACCGGCAAGAATAGCACGGAGCGTGCGCTTGTGGCCGACACGGTCGGCAATAATACCGGCAAGCGTTCCTCCAATGGCCGAGGTTACCAAAATCGCGAGAAGCAAGTATGTCTTTACCGTATCGGATATGCCCCAGACCTGTTCCAGAAAAATCGGAAAATTGTTTGAGGCGGTAAGAATGGCATCGTTGAACAAAAAATAGGTGAGGAAGAAATACGCAACGCCCCGAAAGCGCAGTAGATTTTTGGTTTGTTCAAGCACCAGTTTTGACAGCGAACGCATCGGGACACCGCTTGCACTACGCTTTTCTTCATGAAAAAAGAAAAGCATGGGAAGTGTAAGCAGGAAAAATAGTACGACAGCAGGAAGCAGTGCTTCGGCACGTGGCGGGGCATCAAAGAACGCAATGGCTCCGTTTGCAAACGGCAATGCAAAAAGCAGTCCGGAAAATTGTCCGATATAATTCGCACTGACACCAAGACCCGAAATAAAGCCGCGCCTTTCAGGTACCGCGATGTCATTTAACAGAGGCGTGTAGAAGGTAAAAGAGAAAAGATAAGCGAACAAGCCGAGGGTAAAGAAAATAAGCGCAGGGACGGGAACGCCATACACTGCGCATAAAGCGCACAGCCCGTAAAAAACAGCGGTACAAACGGTAGCGATGCGCAAACCCGCAATGCGTCGTACAGTTCTGTCCAAAAGAACTCCGGCTATCGGAACCGTACAGAGAAGAAGCAAGGCGGCAACGGTGAAGGTGAGATTAAAATAAAGGTCGGAAACTCTTTGTTCAATCACCACCCACTGGGCGAAATACAGGAAAAACACAATAAATACGATTGAGTTCGCAAAATCGTAGAGTACCCAGAGAAAAATATTGCGTTTGGTCTGCATAGTGGCTTAGTGCTGTTCAGAAAGAAGGAGTCGTGCCTTTTGCTTTACGCCACGATTGTATCCGCCGATACTGCCGTCAGAACGTACGACGCGATGGCACGGAATCGCGGGATTGTAATTTGTATTGAGAATATTGCCCACCGCACGAAAGGCACGGGGCGAACGGGCCAAAACTGCTACCTCCTTGTAGGTGAGCGTTTTTCCTTTCGGAATTGCGGCGACTACTCCAAACACTCGTTCTCTAAAAGAGCTGGGCAGTGGCGATATCTTTTGGATTTGTGATGGTCTGCGGTTTTTCATTTTCGCTTTTCTTAGTTTTCAAACCCTGCACCGACACCTGCGCGGCTGCCTTGCGGTAGGTGCAATAATCGCACTTTTCCGCGGGTAGAGGTAGTTCAGCCGACTCCAGACACTTCTTGATGTCATGGAGCACGGGCTCAATCCAGTCATCCTTGCCCTTATATGGCAAAACAGAGACATCAAACTCTAGTTTGGCATCAAAGGCCTCGCGGTCTGTTTTGCCGTTCACATAGACGAAATATCCCACCGGAGAAACCTTGAATCCGTTCTGACGGAACAGCCACTGGTACACCTCCATTTGGCGCTTATACCCATCCTGCCATTCTGCGTCCAGATTCACCTGCCCTTCCTTGCTGGTGGCCTTGTAGTCAACCACGATAAGCTCGCCTTCCGGAGTGACCCACACATCATCTACCCCGCCGCGCACAAAAAGACCGGTTTTTGGATGCGGGAAGCTTATTCCGGCTCGAAGCGAGTCGCGCCATTCATTCAGTTTGGGGTGACTGAACGGAACAGCATCAATCCCATACTCCTTCATCAGCGGGTGCGCCGTGCCTTTGGCCCGATGAGCGTCAAATTCTTTTTTAAGCAGAGTATCTACGGCGCTGTTTAAGCTGAAGGGAAATCCGGGCGGACGCGCCACACCCAGCTTATTGTCCACATAAAAACAGCGTGGGCACTCCATAAACAAATCTATCTTGGAGCGCGAGAGCTTCCACTTGCCTCCCCCGTAGTTCCAATCAGGATTTCTATGCGGTTTATAGTAGTCGGACATGCTTTCTTAATTTTCAATTATCAATGGCCAATTATCAATGAATTCTCAATTGAAGAATTATTTAATTAATTTCTTGATTGAAAATTGTAAATTGAACCTTGGTAATTTCTGTCCAGCTTATGCTGGACAGAGTATATTACTCTCCGAAATCGCCCGCTCCAATACTTCCTTGCTGAATCCCAAGCTCCTTATTTTGTCGGTTTCAGTCCGGATATTGTCGCACAAGACAATGCCTTGCGCGAGTAGAAGTTGTTTTTCCTTTTCG
>JAUSHG010000076.1 GCA_030648695.1 bacterium
TTACAATAATTTTATCGGTTTCTTTGAATCCTAATTTGAATTTTAGATTTGTTTCGGATTTCGTACTTCGTGCTTCGAATTTTGCGACATCTACGCCGTTAGGAATCACCACAATAGGCACCTGCGAATTGTGTTTCCGCCCGCGCTCTGCCAAATAATTACTAATCGCAGTGATAACATCCGCCCGTTTAAATACGAGCAGATGCCACGGCCGGATAAGAAGCCGGTACAAAAAATCATTTCCAAACACATACCGCTTCAGATGCGACTCCTCGTCCCCTTCCTGCAGAGTCAGCACTAGTTTTGTTGCAGGATGTGCTTTTTTAAACCGCGTCGCGGCAATAGAACCCTGACTTGCCATCATGGACCAGATAATACTAAACGGCTCACGCTCCAGTGTGAGCCGTTTAGCCAAGCGAGTGCCTAAAAACGGCAGAAGCCACTTATCAAATGAAAAGCCAAAGCCCACGCGATATACTTCCACGTTTCCGATTCTTTCGTGGGTCGGCAGAGCACGCAAAAACCGCGCCGTGATGAGCGTGAACTTGTGCTCAGGCAATCTATCAGTTATCTCCTTTATTGCGAGTTCGGCCCCACCAATTAAAGGAAGATAGGCGGTACTAAAAATCAAAATGTTCATTTTGAACTATTCACTTTTAACTGTTAACAGTCAAAAGTTAATGGTTAAAGGTTCCTTCATTCTATGAAGGTGTATTCTTCCGCCTCCTGTCGCAATTTGTCCGCGGGAGTTTCGGACGCACGGGGCGTGCGGATAACAAATACATAACCTGCGATGGAAATAATCAGCAATCCGGCGAGAGCAAGAAGCGGTATAGAAAACCCCGAAGAATCATTTGCTCCGAGCGCGGCAATGAGAAGAGAACTTGATGCAACTGCTGCTTCAACTACCGGCAGAGTAGGTATGGGTTCTGCTTTTTTCACCTCTGCTTTTACTGTGACGACTACCGGCTTCTGCGAAACAGCTGCCTGCACCGGAGAAGGCGGAGTAGCTGGAGGAGAAACTATCGGCACATAGCGCGCGACTTCTTTGCCACTTGGAAAAAGCAGAACCGTATCATCCAAATTCGCCAGCAAGCGGGTTACTGCACCCGGATAGGCAGTGGTGTTTCCTGCGAGTAAAATCGTACCCTCGGGAATGGCAAAGGTCACTGCCCCGCTCTTAAGCATAAATCCTGTAAGGTCCAGTTCTACGTTGCCCGCATTTCGCACCTCTATAAATCCATCCTCTCCTTCCAAAACGCGCGAGATGGAAAGCGCCGGCTCTACAACAAGAATTTCAACGCGGTCTGTCGCACTCCACTCTCCGGAAGCTGCTGAGAGTAAAACCGCATAGCGCCCCGCAAAGTGATAGACGTGACTCACATTTTTCCCCTCATATGTTCCGCCGTCCCCAAATGTCCAGATAAACTTGGCGTTTTGAAGCGGCTCACTTTTGGCTCCATATGCACTGCCCTTAAAGTACACGTCAGCCCCGACCGGAGCGCTCTTCGGCGCGACAGCTTTTACGGTCATGTGAATCACAAGCGGCGTGTCCGGTGCACCGGAAGATGCTGGAGGTGGCGCAGAAGTTCCTGTACTGCCTCCCGAGGAATCCCCCTGCGATGGCGGTGCTGACGGAGCGCCGCTTGAAACAGCTCCGGGAGTGGGGGCAAGCGCCTGCCAATTTGCTCCTGTTTTTTGCAAGCTGTTTCCATCTCCTGCCGCCCCCGTTGTTGAAGCATAGGTAACTGTATCTACAACAGTGTCACCGAATTTGAGCGAAAGGGTTTCGCCCCCGTTGCCAAGAGAAAAACTGCTGTCAAAAAGCGTCCCACTAAACGATGGCCAATCAAGAAGAAACTTCGCAGGGTCATCCGCAATCACCGCAAAACCTCCTGCAGGAGTAGTTGCCGTACCGCGCGAAAGAACAAGACCGTGATTCGTATTGCCTTCAACAAACTTCCAATCGGCAAACGAGATACTTTCACTTCCGGTATTGTGCACCTCTATCCACTCGCGGTCAGTATCAGTTCCCGCAAGGTCATACATGATTTCCGTAATGGCGGCGCTTACCGCCATTGCAGAAAGAGGCAGAGCGAACAGAAGCCCTGCAAGAAAAGCAGTGCCGAAATACCGTGCGTTCATGATGTTAAGGGTGGTGTGGGTTTGGAAGACGGAGGCTCTTTTTCTACCATAAGGAGTTTGCGGAGCATATCATCCGGAATGCCTTGTTCAGAAGAGGCGGTGGGAGCTTCTCTTGTCGGTGCAGATGCAGTTTCTGCCGGTCCCGCAGAAGTCACAGGGGCATCTTTAAGTACATCAGAAAGCGCTTTGCGCAGTTCATTTAAATGCGCTCCAGGAGGGCGCTCCGCACGTTTGGGAGTGGGTTGCAATTGCGAAAGCGATACCGGCGGGCGTTCGCGTACCGGTGCTGCGGGCGGCCGCTCCTCCGGCGGTGCCGCCTGCCGGAATGCTTCGCGGTTTTCTTCTCTTCTTTCTTCTCTCCGCGGCGGAGGTGCTTCACGGAACTCTCTACGTTCTTCCCGTACAGGCAAAGGTGCATCTGTCCGAGGGGTACCTGTTTTAGGCGCTCCACTACTTGGCCCATAGGCACGCGCCCCTGCTCCGGAATCTACTCTGGGACTTACGGGGTCTTTGCGCTCCAAAACCTTGGGCGGAATCGGTGCGTGCCATATCCTGATTTCTTCCTCTACCACAGAGCGCGGACGCGCAAACTGCGCGCGCGAGGACGCAAGAATCTCTTCGCGAAAAGAGCGCGGCGGCCGTTCAATAGGCGGAAGCGTTACGGCAGAAAACGGAGACGAGGTCACCCCGTCAATCATGAGCTTAAGATATACCTGATAGATGCCGAGATTCACCAAGTCCTCCGCCATAATGGCCGGTGCAAATTCCTTTTCCAATAACTCGGCATCAAAAGCGCCGACACGAAATACCGCCATGGTGCCGACGTTGCCGAAGACCGCAGGGCGCACCTCCTCTTCCATTTGCTCAATATACTGATGCGCGAGCGTCAAATCCAGCTTGTACTTGCGGGCTTCGGAGAGAATGTCGGCAAAACTTTTGTTCGCAAACGACTGAAACTCGTCCACGTAGAGATAGAGGTCGGGTAAGCGATGCAGGACCGACTCGGTAACATCCGCGCGCGACATGGCGGCAAGATAGATTTTAGTGATAAGCATGGAGCCCAAGAGGTTGGCATTTCCCTCCCCGACTTTTCCTTTGGAGAGGTTGATGATGATTATTTTCTTCTCATCCATCATTTTTCGCAGGTTGAAGGTTGAATTTGGCTGGCCGACTATATTTCTGATGAGCGGGTTTGCGGTAAATTGCCCGACTTTGTTCTGAATGGCGGGGGTGGCTTCCTGTGTATAGCGGTCGGTGTACTTGGCAAACTCATCTACCCAGAAAGACCGCACCGAGGGGTCGGTGATGTTTGCAACGACGAGCCGCCGGTACTCTTTGTCCACAAGCATGCGGTTGACGCCAAGCAGGGTTGAACCCGGATACTCCAAAAGTGCCAACAGCGTGTTTTGCAAAATGTAAGCCATGCGCGCGCTCCACGCATCCACCCAGATTTTCTCAAAGGTGGCCATGAGGCCGCTTACGACCAAGTGTCGCCTGTCCGCCCCTATATCTTCCATGATGTTGAAAGAAACGGGGTACTCCATATCAAAGGGCGCAAAGTAGAGCACATCCTTGATGCGCTCTTCGGGGACGTAGTCCAGGAGCAAATCCGCCGTTTTGCCGTGGGGGTCAACAAAACAGATACCGTTGCCATTGCGAATATCCTGAATGGCCATGTTCTCAAGGAGGGTGGACTTCCCCATGCCGGTCTTCCCGATGACATACATGTGTCGCGAGCGGTCGTGCGATTTGATGCCAAAAGGAATATGTCTGCCGCGCGAGTCCGTGGCTCCGAAATAGGTCACCTTTTGTTCGTTTGCCATTTCTTCTATTATAGCGCTCCCCGGAGATTAAAAAAGGCACAGCTCTCTAGCTATGCCCCTTTTTCCAATTATTACACTGTCCCTTATGCGGGAACCGCCGGCTGGAAAAGAATGATTTTGCCGGCATCACGTCTTTGATTCTGCGCAGCCCTCACCTGTTCACGAAGAGAAGTGACCTCAACTTGGACGCGCTTTCCGGTACTGTCCCGGGCAGTCACTGGTTCGGGTTCGCCAATTCGCAAACCTTTAGTGTTAATGCCGGTTAAATCCAGCTTTCCATTTCCATTGGAGCGATGATTTGTACTCATCTGTCTACTTGTACTAAGTGTTTACCCATGTCACGTGGATTCGCCCTTGCATAATTGCAAATAAGCAAACCCGTTGCCCCATGACATGTACTGGAAGTAAAGGGTACCACGCGAGATTCTTATTGTCCAACTCCTATACACATCTGGGGCGAGAGATAAAAAAACCACTTATGCGAACGCACAAAGTGGCAAGAAAGGACCGGAACTGGGGCGTCTACACAAAGCAGATGGGGCAACCCGTCGCTTTTCCGCGGAACCCCAGCCCGGTCCAAATTAACTAGTATTACGTATAACAAAAATAAAGAGAGGTGTCAACCCCGCAGTAGAACCTCACTGATTCGGTTCACTACGGGGCAGGACATCCAATTCTGACACCAATGCTTTTTTGGTGTAACGGTTACTCGGTGACCACAACATCCAGCTCGTAAGTCCCGCGTCATACGTCGCCTGAATTTGCGCCTGCACCTCGGCCACGTCGTAAGTTCCGCCATAATCAAAATCCTGCAGCCATGGCCGGAGCTTCCCGCTTGAAAACACCGGCTTCGGATACAGAACAGGACGGGTGGAGGTTGAAATCGGGAGCACTCCCAAAAGTGCAACGCGTGTGGTCGTGGCGAGCAAACGCTTCACTGCACTGTCCATTGAATACTTCACCACCTCGTAGGGGTAGTGGTTGGGATTCTGATAACCGTTGAACTTTGCCGGGTAGTGCGACGGATACACCATCGGAGAAAGATAATCAAAATAGGGTGCGGCTTTTTCCAATACCTGCCCGATGTTGAGGTCATCGGTATTGGTGGTGGTCATACCAAAGAGGTCTGCAGAGAGCACCGGTACTTGCCCCGAATTAATTGAGGGGTCGGCCGGCTTGAGCGCCGCAGAGAGATAGGAGAAGAACTCTTCCAGCACATCTGATTTTTTCTTGTTTCCGCTCCATGAAAATGCAATATCCTGCATGGGGCCGTCCGAAGGAAACCGGATATAATCAAAATTGAGCTCATCAAACCCGATGGCGTAAGATTCTTTCGCAATCAAAATATGATGGTCCCACACCTCGCGTGCTCCTGGGTCGGTAAAACTCAACCCCTTGAAGTCCTTCCATGTTCCCCCGTCGCTTTTGCGCTTCACCGCAAGGTCGGGACGGAGGTTGGCGAGAAGCGGGTCCTGAAATACTGTAATCCGGCCGATGACGTAGACCCCTTTTTCATGCAGTCGTTCGATAAAAGCCCGCATATCACGTGCAATACAGCGCGGAGAAACAAAGGACTTGAGTGTTTCATCCTCCGGTACAAACGACAAACCACCGGTATAATCTTTGATATCTATGACCACGCTGTTTAACTCGGTTTCCTCCACCAAGGTAAGCAATTCTTCCCGAAACGAGCGTGAACCCACCGCACAGCTGGTCATGTAAATCGCGCGCACCGGCTCGGGCGTGGAGAGATGCACGACTGCGGGTGTTACCAAGGCACTCTCCCCGACGGCGGCCTCTTGCGGCAAAGGCATATACGAGCGCTGCAGCATCAGAGGAAGCGCGAAATACAGCACTGCTGCTGCGGCAAATAAAATCAGCAGGAAAAAAGGCCCCGTGCGGATAAATCCGATATATTCGCGCTTGCGATGTACTGTTTTTTTACGTCCGCCTTTCATGAAAAAAATGTCCCACCACGAACAAAAAAATGACAGACGGGCTCCTCCCGCAGAACACCTGACTGAAATCCGGATAGAAAGTACCTCGTACGGGCGAATTCAAGAGCACTATCCCGTATGTTCTGAATTTTCTGAAACAGAGGATGTTTCCGATGCCGAAGCCGTATCCTCTTTTCCGTTTCCTGCAGGTGTATACCCTCTCCGCTTAATAAGCGCCATCACAATGAGCCAGAGGCCGGTCAAAATGAACAGATACTCCTTCCACAGCGCGGGAACACCCAAAAAAGCCACGAGCACGAGCCAGACGCCGAGCCACAGGTTAAATGTAAATGACTGCATGCGGCCATTATAACAGCATTGCCACAATATGCTAAAATGTGGATAGGAAAGGAGGTGCGTATGCATCGGCATCTCGAAAATCCCAAAATACTACAATCGCTTTTACCTGAGTTTGTCGGCGGGGAATTCATTCTTGTAGAGGGTTGCGGACAAGGAAAAACCGTGTTGCTCGGAAGAATAGACGGGGTAACCGTACCCAACACCACAAGACGAAGCATCACCGTCCGCTATCTGGAATTGTACGATTGGCGCAACGGCTGCGACGCTAGCTTTCAGCCGAGAAGAAAGGTGGAACTCCATAGAAGCTTCCCTGGGGAAGTCCAGTTTGAATACACGTGGTTCTACCCCCAACCCACTCATCACCGACTTAAGCTTGAGTGTATCAATCCCAACCAGCTGGACCAACCCGGCAACCGCTGTTGGCTGTGCTCGCCCGCGAATCCTGTTTTTCTTGAACACTTTAGAACGGTGCTCTTGAAAATGCTGCTCAAAGAGCACAGACGGAAACAATCTCTCTGGAAGCAGGTTCGAAACCGCCTCATGGCATCTCATCTTTTTTGACCCTCTGGCCCATCGTCTGCAGATGGGCCTTTTTTTATTCAACACGTGATACCATATCGGTTGTTGTTGGAAAAAATGGCCCTACTTAAACGTCTACTGTATATATGAACACACTTACCACCAAACGATGTCTACCGTGCGAAGTCGGCACTCTTCCGCTTGAACGTGAGGCGGTTGAAAAACTGCTGAAAGAAATTCCGGAGTGGGAATGGAAAAACTATCACCATCTCCAGCGGAGATTTAACTTCAAAGATTTTGCGGAAGCGCTTGCCTTTGTTAATAAAGTCGGCGCACTCGCCGAAAAGGAAGGGCATCACCCTGATATTGAATTCGGCTGGGGCTACGTTGCCATCAAGCTCTTCACTCACAACATCAACGGTCTCTCGGAAAATGACTTCATCGTAGCGGCAAAAATAAATCAGCTGGTAGCTTCTTAGCTGTTTAGCTTGTAGGAGCGACAATCACCACAAATTCTCCCCTTACTTTTTCGGGGTTTTGAGCAAAATACTCCAGCAATTCTTTCGGAGTGCCGCTTTTCACCTCTTCATGTATTTTAGTTAGCTCGCGAGCAATCACCACTTTCTTCCCACTTGGGAGCTTAGCTCCCAAGTGGAGGTCAAGGGACTCTAATGTTTTCAAAATCCGGTGCGGCGATTCGTAAAAGACAACTGCACGTTCGGAGGCGGCGATTTCCTTAAAGAGTGTTTCCCTTCCCTTCTTGTGCGGCAAAAACCCGAGAAACACAAAATCTGAAATCGGCAATCCGGCAATTGAGAGCGCAGCGGTAAGCGCGCTTGGACCGGGGATAGTTTCAATGTGCACCTCCGGCAGGGCTTCCCGAATTTTTGAGACAAGAAGCGAACCTGGGTCGGAAATCCCCGGCGTGCCGGCATCCGTAACGAGTGCGAGATTTTTTCCCTGCTCCAACAAAGCAACAATTTCATCAATGCGCGAAACCTTGCTGTGCTCGTGGTAACTCTTAAGCGGCTTTGAAATTTCGTACCGCGCGAGCA
>JAUSHG010000086.1 GCA_030648695.1 bacterium
TGCGTGGGGATTTATCGCACTCATTCAGCCCTTTTCTGCGGTGTTTTATCCGGTGAGTATTCTGCCGCAGGCGCTTCAATATATTGCGTACGCACTGCCCTCCACGTACGTCTTTGAAGGCATGCGTTCGGTACTCCAAACCGGTACGTTGCCGCTGTCTTATGTACTTCTTGCTGTAGGTCTTAATGTGCTCTATTTTGCAGTGGTGGTGTGGTTTTTCCACAGAATGTTTGCGTACGTCAAACGCGAGGGGAAACTGCTCAAGCTTGAGGGATAGCTCAAGCTTGAGCAGTTTCAACTTTTAACCATTAACCGTTGACTGTTAACAGTGAAGAGTCAGTAGTTAAAAGTTCTGTCAGATGATGGTATAGTATTCTATATATGACTAAATACCTCTATTCCGCCCTCGGATTGTTGCTGGCTCTTCCGGTACTGCTTCATGCGGCGGATTTTAATCTGACTGATTCCTATTTTCTGAAGGGCGGGGAAGCCACGGTGGATGACGTGTACACTATCGGCTCTTCGGCTGTCTTTTCCGGCAGGGTGGGCGGAGACGCCATTTCCATCGGAAACAATACGCGAGCCGACGGCGAGATTGCGCAGGACGCGCTCTTTGTCGGCGAACGGGTTACCCTGCTTGGCACCACGAGTGATGATGCGCGGCTTGTCGGAGTCAGTATCACGCTTGCAGGTAGAGTGGAAGATGACGCCGTGCTTGTAGGCGGCAGTGCGGTGATTGAAAAGGCCGGCTCCATTGGCGGCAATGTGTATGCCGCAGGCAACGAAGTAACGATTGAGGGTCGCGTGCATGGCAATGTGCGCGCCGTCGGGAGGATTGTGCGCATCGGCGGGCAAATAGAAGGTGATGTGGAAGTGTGGGGAGACGTGGCGCTCGGGAGCGAAACCGTTATTGAGGGTGATTTTATCTATCACGCGAAGCAGGAGATACAGATCCCTGCCGGAGCGCAGATTTCCGGCCGTGTGCTCTTTGACGAAGAGGGAGGAGGTGGAATAGCACTTCCGTTCGGGCGGGACACGTTGTCCGGATTTTTCTCGCTTGAACTTCTGATGGAGCTTGCGCTCGGATTCTTCCTGCTCCTTTTGGTCCGTGAACGCCTGGAGGAAACGCTTCTTGATGCGGTTTCCGCATTCTGGAGGCGGGTGCTACGCGGAGTGCTCATCATGCTTCTTATTCCGATTGCATCCATTCTCTTTTTGGTCAGCGTAGTGGGGATTCCGGTTGCGGCACTCCTTCTGTTCCTCCTTGCCGCCGGTTTCGCCGTCAGTATTCCGCTTGCGGGTTTCATGGCGGGGCTGTGGCTGGAACGAGTGCTCTTCAAGCGTTCGGCTTTTCCGCTTTCGTACCGGCCGGTGCTTCTCGGAATTCTTCTGCTGGCACTGATTTCCCTGATTCCCTATGTGGGATTTGTGGCAAATCTGCTGCTTATACTTGCCTCGCTCGGCTCCATCGGTACCGTGTTTTATCGTCATGCGAAAATGCCGGTATAATTTCAATGATAGAATCGTTTCCGAAGACCTATATTGAAAATTGGTAATTAATAAGTGAAAATGTACTATGCGGATATACACCCATTTGGATAAATTGGAGGATAAGGTGAGAGGAATCCTTTCACACTCGCCACTTGTCTACGCGCTTATCGGCGGCACGGCTATCGTGCTTGTTTGGGGGGGGTCTGGCACAGTGCGGATTTGCTTGAGGCAAACGGCGGAATATGGGCGACTCTTTTTTCGGCTCCCATGTCAACACTTTTGAGCATTGCTGTCCTGCTGTTGACCGGCTTGTTTGTCTCGTTCTTTATCGGAGACCGGATTATTCTCTCCGGATTGATGCACGAAAAGAAAATTGAGGAGAAAACCGAAAAAGAAGTCCGTCAGGAAGGAGCAATTCTAGTGGAAATGTATACAAAAGTGGAACACATGGAGAAAGAGATCGGGGAGATTAAGCGGAAGATAAATGCTTAATTGGATGTAGAATCAATCCAATTAGTTCGCTCTATCTAAATTGTTCTAATTTCTAATTACTCTAATTATTCTAAATACATACCAAGTCGCAATGTTCCAAGGTAAGTTAAATTAGAATAATTAGATTTTGGTCATTCATTAGGTCAATTAGGTTAATTAGAATAATTAGGTTAATTCAGATTTTCAAAATGAATCCATCCAGAAAAATTGAAGCGGGATTTTTTCTCTTTCTTGCCTTCGGCACGGCGGTTGTGGTGTTTTTTATTTTCAAACCCTACCTCTCGGCGCTGTTTGTGGCACTGGTGTTTGCACTCGTGTTTAAGCCGGTGCACCGGCGGATTCTCGGCGTCTTCCGGCAGAAGAGTGTTGCCGCCCTCGTTACGCTGCTGCTGCTTTTGCTGCTGGTACTCGTGCCGGCATTCATCATAGGGTTTTCCATCGCGGATGATGCGCAGAAGCTCTACACCTCGTTTGTAGAAGGAGAGCCGTTGTTTAAAAATCTGGATACCGTGCCGATTCCGTTTGAAGTGGAGATTGAGAAATTTGCCCCCGACATCCGCGGGCGGATTTCGGACTATGTTTCGGGAGGACTTTCGTTTGTGGTTTCGCGCTTCGGCAATGTGTTTACCGAGGTGGTGTCATTCATATTCAAGACCCTCATCATGCTGCTCGCCCTGTTCTATCTCCTGCGCGAGGGGCGGCCGCTTCGCGACTATATCGTGCGTTTAAGCCCGCTTACCAACGAGTATGACGAGCGGATTCTTAACCGTCTGGAAGACGCGGTGGTATCGGTGGTAAAGGGACGCCTGTTCATTATCATCATTCAGGGCATTATCGGCGGGCTCGGATTTTTCATGTTCAGTATTCCGCATCCGGTGCTCCTCGGAGTGCTCGTCTCTCTTGCGGCTCTGGTTCCCGCAGTAGGGGTCGCCATTGTGTTTGCACCCATCATCATTTACCTTTTTCTTGTCGGAGCGACCGTTCCCGCAGTCGGATTGCTCGTGGTGGCCTCCGTAGTCGGATTCGTTGACAATGTGCTCTCCCCCTTCCTTTTTGAGCGCGGGCTTCGTGTGCATCCATTTCTTATTCTCCTCTCTATTCTCGGAGGACTGACTTTCTTCGGTCCAATCGGATTTCTGGCCGGACCCATCACCCTTTCTCTTTTCTTTGCACTGCTCGATATTTACCCGCTTTTGTTTGAGGGAAGCGGCAATCAGAATGTGTCTCACTAGCGGCCTGCGCTTGTATCCGACGGGATTTTTTGTGGTGTGCGGCGTGCAAAAATTATGGTAGGGGGGTACACCCCGTGTCACAATCTCTACTTCGCTCCCGTTACAGAAAATAGATTTTTTCTATTCGTTGTATCTTCGCGCATGACAATAGAAAATAATTGTGACACGGGGTATACTCTGTCTATGGGCAAAAAAACCATTGTCACCCATGAGGGAAAGTTCCATGCGGACGATGTGTTTGCGGTAGCCACCCTGCTTTTAGCGTTACAGGACGAGGCCGAGGTGAGGCGGACGCGCGATGAGGAAGACGTTGCCTCCGCGGATATTGCCGTGGATGTTGGGGGAATCTATGACGCAGAGAAAAACCGTTTTGACCATCATCAA